>JAFGWF010000290.1 GCA_016937295.1 Bacteroidales bacterium | reverse complement strand
GAATCATTAAAATAATCAAACACGGAATCATTTCTAACTATCTGAATACCATCAATATACAAATTATACAACTCAACACCATTTCGGCACTGCATATCTAAAATTGTTGCTGCATTTGAATACACGGCCAAACTGTCAAACGCTCTATCATTATTAGTATCCAAAAAAGTCATGGAAGCTTTATGACCATTCGAGTGCATCCACAGCTTATTATTACAACTGCAAAGAACGGTACCATCAAAGATTTTATCATGCACAAAAGCAACACGTTTAACCGAATAGTCTTTTATATAAGTCATTCCGCCTCGGTTTTTCAATGAGGCTTCGTCAAGTGAATAGTTATTATAGCTCGAAACAGCATAAAAAGTATTATTAAACAATTCAATATCATTGAAGT
Organism: Bacteroidales bacterium; assembly: GCA_016937295.1. GTDB lineage: Bacteria > Bacteroidota > Bacteroidia > Bacteroidales > UBA1556 > UBA6267. The sequence goes on along the minus strand of JAFGWF010000290.1, from coordinate 17,870 downwards.
AATCGGTAAACTGCCATTCATCACTTTCAGAATTATAAAAGCTTATCTTATAGATTTTATTATTTTTATATTGAAAGATGCCATTTGAAGTCGATAAATACCAAGAACTACTTTTTTTATCAAAGATGCCGTCAAACAAATAGAAAAAATCTAAATCAGATAATGACTTCCTTAAACATTTATTGCCATCGATAATCAACATCATTGATTCAGAAATACCGTAAAGCTTTTTTCGGTGAATAAATAAATCTACTTCCGCATCTAAATCTTTTACAATAAAAGAAAGTGTATCGCCAACCCATTTAGCAATCGAATAGGAACATTTTTCAGAGTAAGAATACCGATTATCGCCATACTGCAAACTCAGCACAGGAGTGTTATCAGACAAAAAAACCATATCCACAACCGTGTAATTTAACTTTTTCACCTGCCAAATACTACCATCGAACCAAAAGAAACCCGAATCCGTCAAAAAATACGGATTTTGATTATTGTCGAGCACAAGTTTGCTTGAATAAAGTCCGGGAATCCTCTCATTGAGAAAACGATAGCGATTTAACCACGAAATATTTCCTCCCTCCTTTGAAGCTACTTGAAACTGATAATCGTATTCCGTATAAACAAAAACTTTGGATTCGTTTTCTTCAATAAAATTAAATTTGGTATGATTATTAAAAGAATACTCAGCCTCTTTTCCCCACGAATAATCATCCTTATTAAACCCGTAATTATACCATTTAACAAAATCATACTTCATCAACTCCCTCGTCTTCATATCAAGAAACCACATATTCCCTTTAGAATCAACACATTGATACTTCAACTTCAACAACAAGGAATCAATAACTGTAGTAACTACATTATTTTGAATTTTGAAAAGTTTATTTTTCAAAGAATTATACTTATTAAAATCCGTTAGAAAGACAAAATCCCCTTTAATAATAATATCAGGATTTGATAGCACTAAATCTGGAATCGGAATTTCTTTAAAAACTTTTGCCGAATAACGGTAAAGTTTGTTATCACCGGTCAAAACATAGATAATTCCCTTATTATCTTTCTTAAGAATTTGAACTCCGGTAAAAGCTGATACTGGTCCTTTAGAAACAACTCTATAGTTGTTTTTTATGGTGTTGAACCAAATCAGGCCTGCATCCGTACCAATCCAAATCACCGAATCGACCTCAAGCACACATTTGATGTTGCGTTTAGCAAAATAGTTAAGCTTGAAATTTGTCGTTTGGCCAAAGCCGAAAACGAACAAAACTAAGAACATAATAGAGAACGTTAATTTTTTCATTTATAATAAATTATGAGTTAAAAGAAGTCCATTAATTACCAATCATCCAACTTACTTTGAAATGATAATATTGATAGCCGGGAGCATAAGAAATCACCTGCGCCCCTAAAGCTAACCAGTTAAGCACAGCATAATTGATTGAAAGTCTGGAATCTTGTCGAAACACCGGGTCTTTACCTTTAGCCCAATTCCAAACAACCATCCGAGATTCCAAAAAGATTTTCTTGTAGTTAAATCCTAAATAAATGGACGAGCCAAAGGGATGATCGTGGTAAGTATTCAGATTCATAGAGAAAAGACATAATCCGATAAACATATTCACATCTTCGGCGATAAAACTCACACCTCCCCCACCAAGATCGAGGCTAAGAGAAGTAAGTTTAAAATCAGAAGAAAAATCGGAAGTAAAATCGGTCAAATAACCAAAACTTGACCCCTCCTCTTTTTTCGTTTCAAGAGTGTACATCATACGTAAACTCATCATCGTCAAATCTTTCACATTACCATCGCCTTTGGTTGTAGTTCCAAAGCCAAGACTGACATTAGAAAAGTCGAAAGATTGAGCAAAAGAGGGAGATTGTAATAGAGCCAACACAGCTAAAAGTAAAACCAATTTTTTCATATTCTATTCATTTACAGATTTTTAATCTAAATTTTTTACACAGCGTACCGAATGTCCGGTCCATTTATTATGCTTCCCAAGCTCTACTTTATAATCTAAATAAGTCATATAGAAGCAATAAACGAAAGTTTCGTCAGCAGGGTCGGAAGTCCACCAATATCCGGCATCTTTCAGGCTTGCAAACTCGCCATTATGGATTCTTGACCCGCCTGGAGTTGCACAAAAACCAAAAGCATCCGAACCCATTTTGCCACTCCAAAGATTTTTACTTTTTAATTTCCAAGCCGGTTCATCATCCAGTTTGAGCAGAATTAACTGCCAATCGCTTTTAGTGCTCACATGCCAGCCTTTAGGCGCCAAACCTCTTGCATCGTTCACAGCAAACCAATTATAAAGCTTTCCGTATTTCGGTCCGTTTTTCAATTTATTGTCATAAAAACACCACACAGGTCGGCCATTCTCACAAGCTTCAACCCACTCGTCTTTGGTTTTAGCTTCGGGTATCGTGTCGCCGGTTAGAAAAGTGGAGGCATCTAAATTTTGCGCCATCCAATGCTGCCCGCCAACAAAAACCGTTTTATACACCTTCCCATCGCGTTCATCGGTCAAACTCCCTGATTCATTGTCAGATATTAGAGCCATCCCAAATACAAATGGCAGCAGAAGAAATAATAAAAATAATTTGTGAAAATTTCTCATAAGACCAATTAGATTAAGCGGTTAATAGGACATCAAAAGTAAAACTCATAAAAACAGGGAAGGTTCATCTTTATAAAAACGGAGAATTTTTTTCTAAATAATGTACAGAATGCAATAATACTATTACATTTGAAGCAGAATCATTTATGTGAAACCTTAGTATATGACCACATCCAAAGCGCTTATAATCTTGATGATAGTTGGTTTCTTATCCACAAAAACCTTTACGCAATCATCGGACATAACCGTATATCAGTTCAATATAAATGACGGACTAAACCACAGCACCGTTCCTTCTCTTTCGATAGACTCCCTCAACCAAATCTGGATCGGCACAAGTCAAGGGCTGAACTTAGTTGTCAATAATACCATAAAATCCATCGAACCAAAAAATCCTCTTTTATCTTTAACAAATCAGACCATCCGTTCGATTGCAATTGACCATAATCAGGATATTTTGGTAGGGACCGAATTAGGCGCTTTTAGAATAAAATGGCCTGATATCCTCATTCAAGAAAAGATACCTTTCGAGCTGAATGACAAGATGTTAAGAGTTTATACGTTTAAAAACCACACTCTATATTTTAGTCGTGAAGGAAAACTTTTTATCAAAAACAAAAAAAACCAAAAATTCATTTCCATAAATACGAAACTGCCGGAAGGGCCAAATGCTGCCAAACCATCAGGCAATCAATTATTTTGGATTTCGAATAATCCAACAGTCATACATCTGTTTAACGACATCACCGGAAAAATCACACAGCTACCATTTCCTTCAGATTCATCATCATGTCAACTAAACTCTATTGAATATTTTGATGAAAAAATCTACATAGGCTGCATGGATAAAATCGTGGTTTATAACCTCAAAAAAAAAAATTGGCGCAACTTAGAGAAGGTTGTTCAAACATTGACAACAAACAATAATAATTTAATAATCAAAGACATAGCACACGACGCGAAGGGGAGATTATGGGTTGCAGTTTTTGGACGCGGGATTTACGTTTTTGATGATTCCGAGAACATAGTTCATAATTATACAGGCACATTTTACACAAAAAATTTCACCCCATTTAATTTGGAAAGACCTACAACAGTGAGAATCGATGCGTTTGGAAATGCGTTTGTAGGAACCGACGGCAACGGACTAATTAGAATTCACCCAGATATCAAAAAGTTTCACCACATTCTGCCTTCAAGAATCGTTGGTGAAAAAATTAAAGATAATTTTATAACCGCAATCCATGTTGCATCGAATCAACATGTACTTGTTGGACTTTTGAATACCGGCATTGTTGAGTTTGACAGCCAACATCAAATCATACATATCTTTAACCAAATTGACGATATAAAAAACTTACCTTCAATATATTACGTAATTCGGGAGACATCATTAGAAAAATATTTAATAGGCACCGATGTTGGTCTATTACAAATTCAGGATAAAAAGATGTCGATTATCCCAAATTCTCCAAAGAATGTGCGATTTCTCGAAGCCTTAAACGACTCCATTTATCTTCTTGGAACCGATGAAGGACTTTTCCAATATCGAATTGAGATTGGTTTTCAAAAAATTGAAACACAGCAGATTGACCAAATTAGTTTGCTTAACATAATCCAGCCCAACCTAATCATCCTTGCCGAAAGAGGTGATAAACCATATCTGATAGAATTTGGACATAAAGATACGACCATAAAACCAATTGCGGTTTCATCTCCAAATTTCACTTCACGCCCCACTTTTACTTCCTTTCTCAGAACAGAAAATTCAACATGGATTGGAACCAATTTCGGATTATTAAAACTGGATGGTAATTATAAACAGCAAAAATTATATGGAAAACAGGACGGCTTATTCGCCCAACATATTTATGCAATTTTTGCAGATAACTCTTCAAACATTTGGCTATCAACCGATAACGGCATATTCAAATATTATTTCAACAACGATACATTCCACCAATTTACACCCCATGATGGCGTACAATCGAAGGAATTTAATTCGGGCGCATGGCATCAAACAAAAGAGGGCACCATATATTTTGGAGGTGTAAACGGCTTCAATTATTTCCATCCAAAGGAAATAGAAATGGATTTAAGCGTACCTTTGATTGCGCTTGACAGAATAAAGATTGGCAACACAGACACCCTTCAATTTCCTAATCCGACCACTCAACATTTTACGTTTAAGCACAACCAAAACGATTTGACTTTTGAAATTAAATGTGTTGGAAATACACTTCCCGACAAGAATAAATTATTCATAAAACTTGAAGGTATTGATAAACAATACATTGACATTTCGAAAAAACACGAAATCAGATATCCGTTCCTGCCTCCGGGCAATTATAGTTTGGCAGCTCAAGCCTACAACCACGATGGAATTGCCACAGAAGAAAAAATTCTGATAAAATTTAAAATCAAGCCGCCGTTTCATCAAACAGTGATTTTCAAAACCGGCATGGTCGTTTTCCTCCTTTCCATTGCTTTTTTAATCTTTTATTTATTGTATATCAGACGTTTAAAACTAAATCAAAGAGCCATTGAAAAGCAAACAGAAATTGAGAAATTGCGGTTACGAATTTCGCGTGAAATACATGACGACATTGGTTGTGGACTAACACAAATTGCCATTATTTCCGACCAATTAAATTCCAATACGGAAGACGCTAAAGATTATTTCACCAAGCAAAAAACCCTAAAGCTTAAGGAGTTATCGACAGAGCTTATTCAAAGCATGAGTGAAATTATATGGCATATCAACCCTGAAAATGACACCTTAGAAAAGCTTTGCATCTACCTTCGAATCATGCTGAACAAAATAAGCGAAGCCTCCGAAAAAGATATTGAAATAGAGTTTCCTGAAAGTTTACCTGAAGTCCAAATCAAAGCAGATGTCAAGCGGAAACTATCCATGTTTGTGAAGGAAGCGGTGAATAATGCCATAAAACATGCCGAGGCTTCCCAAATTATGGTGCGGCTAAAAATCCGGTCAAACGCAACCATCACACTCCAAATTGCAGATAATGGAAAAGGCTTCGACTCAACCAAACTTTATGCAGGTAATGGATTAAAAAACCTTCAAAGAAGCAGTCAGGAAATGGGTTTTCAAATAGAAATTTCTTCAGAGCCAAATCGGGGCACCACGCTAACCTTAGATGGTGATTTAAAGATAATTACTACTTAAATGTGAGTTTAACCAACTAAAATTAACCCTAATTTTGTCGCATGAGTATTAATGTAACCATAGTTGAAGACCACGACGATATCCGAAATCGACTTGAGGAATTGATTCATAGCAATTTCAATTTGGCAGGAAGTTATTCCAATGCCGAAGATTTTCTTTCAGAATTGCCTTTCGTCAAGAATCAGGTTGTTTTTATGGACATCCATTTGCCGGGTTTGACCGGAATTGAAGCCATAATTTTGGCTCGCCGAAAATATCCTCAAATTCAGTTTATTGTTTATACGATTTTTGAAACTGATGAGATTGTATTTGAAGCCATTAAAGCCGGTGCAACAGGATATTTGCTCAAAAGTTCCTCCGGAGAAAAAATTATTGAATCGGTACATCAAATCATACGAGGAGAATCGCCAATGTCGGGGATTATCGCCATGAAGGTGGTCAAAGCAATGCAAAACACTAATCCACAGCTTCATAATCAAACGCTGTCGGCCAGAGAAAATGAAATTCTAAACAAATTAAGCAAAGGATACAGATACAAAGAAATTGCTAATCAACTATTTATAAGCGTTGAAACCGTCAGAACGCATATTAGAAATATCTATGAAAAGCTGCAAGTAAACTCCAAAACAGAGGCTTTAAACAAGATAAATGAGAGCAGCAAAAAAACCGGTGAACGATATTTAAACTCTTCCGTAAAGCCGGAAGATGAAGAGATTTGCTTTCAAAAAATCAATCAACTCATGGAAACTGAGAAACCATATCTTTTAGAAAAAATCACCATTAGTAAGCTTGCAGAATTGGCCGGATGGCCTGTTTACGTTGTTTCACAAACCATTAATCGCAAATTTAATATGGGCTTTTTCGACCTTATAAATCAATACAGAATTAATTTGGCCTTAGAACTACTGAAAACAAATCGAAAAAATTATACGATTGAGGGAGTCGCCTTTCAAAGCGGTTTTAGCTCCAAAACAGCATTTTATAATGCTTTCAAGAAACAAACTGGCATGAGTCCATTAGAGTTTCTCAACAAAACAACATAATCACAAATCCCTCTTTTTTAGGGTAAGGAAGCTTATTGCAAAGAAAACTGTGGCATAACCAAGCGAAAGGAAAATATTCATTGGGTCGATTCCGTTGCTCACCGTTTTTATATTAAAGAGGGCAAATAGTGGAGTTTTAGGAGCCATTATTAAGCCATTAAAAACCTGTACAGGTAAAAATGGGCCAATGCTTTCGTCGAAACGCCAAGCTAAAATCGGCTCAATTATATAACTGTAAACCAACAAAATACCCATTGCTAACACTGCCTTTTTCAAGAGAAAAGCAAGCATCATTATTAAAGTCAGGTAGCAAACTAACATGAGAAAATAGCCAGGAATAAAAACCATTTTCTGAAAGATTTGGCTAAATTCCATGTCGGAGGTAGTCAAAAAACCGGAAATCAATCCGAAGAGAAAAACCAGCAAAGTGGCGAAAGCAGAAAGCAAAACGCCATCAACAAATTTCGACCAAACAAATTCCAGACGCGTCAATCCATTGATTACATTCTGCCGTAACGTATTATAATAGAACTCATTAGTAACCAATAAAATCATAAGAATTCCCACAAAAATCTTGATATACTTTCCGATGAAAGTCAGATTATGCCAAACATGCGGAAAGCGATAAATTTCGGAAGGTAACACGGTCATTCCATTGGTAGCTTGAGCCATATTGGTATTGATAGAAATGATGGCGGCGCGCATTCCAATCAGGACGGCTAAAATCGTAAGCACGTAAGCAGCGAGCGTAATCCAAAAAACCCGATTACGACTTATTTTTATCCATTCAATATAAATGAGTCGCATCATGGCTTGTGCGTTTTAAGTAGTTCCAAAAACTGAGTTTCGAGATTTGCATGACGAACGGCCAAATGCGAAAGACTGACGCCGTATTTGTGCATGTAGCTGTTGATTTCAGCAGGCTCCACTGCCGAGTCTAATTGGGCGAGAATAAGGTCGCCGTCCATATCAATTTGCAAAATTCGAGGATGAGAAACGGCTACTTCCTTTAAGGAAATCATGTCGGGGGATTTTAATTCGAGCACCATTTTTTCAGGAGAAATACCTCCAATGACCCCTTCATAAATCTTAGATCCATTTCGAAGAATGATAACATCGTTGCAAACCTTCTGCACCTCGTCGAGCAAATGTGAAGCTAAGATGATTGTTTTTCCAGCGCCTGCAATATGGATTATCATCTGCCGAATCTCTGCAATACCCTCAGGGTCAAGGCCATTAGTAGGCTCATCTAAGATTAAAACCTCCGGATCTCCAAGCATGGCCGAAGCGATGGCGAGCCGTTGCTGCATACCAAAACTATAGGCTTTGAACCTACTTTTTCGCCGGTCGTACAACTTAACAACACGCAAAATATCCTCAATTCCATCAGCCGATTTTCCTCGAATTTCCGCCACAATCTTCAGATTATCAACAGCATCCATATAGCCATAAAAGTTAGGCCGCTCAAGTAATGTTCCCAAACGTTTCAAATGAGCATTGCATGCCGGTTCGCCAAACCACGAAAACTCACCTGCCGTTGGATTTGTAACCTTAGTGATAATGCCCAAAGTGGTACTCTTTCCGCTGCCATTTGGTCCTAAAAAACCAAAAACAGAGCCTTTCTTCACCGAAAAACTCAGATTATTTACGGCTTTAAGCGAACCATAATATTTAATCAAACCTTTAACTTCGAGCACCGTTTCCATTGGCTATAAATCGTTTAATGTCAGAATTTCCTTATGACGAATTCCCTTTGGAGTTTGTGACAGCGTGCAAATTTCGTTATAGAAATCATGTTCAAAATAGAGATAATAATTCTTCTCAACTGCTTCATTTAGAAATAGTTCCTTTTCTTTCAAAGAAATCAACGGCTGAATATCGAAACTGGGAACGAAGGGAATATGCAAATGCGCAACCCCCATAATTAAATCGGCCATATAAACTAACTTCTTACCGTTATGGTCGATTATTGGTATCATTTGCCCATCGGTGTGACCATGAAAAAGCCTAAAAGTGATTCCGGGAATATATTCCCCTTCTTCAACCACAAATTTCAATTGACCAGCCGCTTCGATGGGAAGAAAATTTTCGTTGAAATAAGCTCCGGCCTCACGCATATTGGGATTCAAAGCCCACTCCCATTGCCGGCGGCTGACCCAATGTGTTGCATTTGGAAAGGTCAACTTAAAGCTTCCATCAGCATCGCGATACACTGCTCCGCCAACGTGATCGTCGTGCAAATGAGTGAGAATCACATCCGTAACCTGATCAAAACTAAAACCCTTTTCAGTAAAACCTTTGGCAAGAGAATCGTCACCAAAGATGAATTTATACTGATAAAACTTTTCGCTTTGCTTACGCCCCAAACCCGTATCAATTAGAATCAGCCTATCCTCAGTTTCAATCAAAAGACAGCGATTTTTTATATTTACATAGTTTAATTCATCCGCCGGATACATGGAATTCCAGATGGTTTTGGGAACCACACCAAAAGTAGCACCGCCATCTAATTTCCAATTTTCAGCATTTATTGTATATAGTTTCATGCTATAAATTTTTAAAAAACGAATTATCTCAGCTCAAAGTTTTTACCGAGATATACTTTTCTAACCTGCTCATCTTCCACAAGTTCGGCAGCAGATCCGCTTTTCAGAATCGAGCCTTCAAACAACAGATATGCACGGTCGGTAATCGACAATGTTTCGTGAACATTATGGTCGGTAATTAAAATACCAATATTTTTACTTTTCAAACTCGAAACGATAGTTTGAATATCCTCAACAGCAATCGGGTCAACGCCGGCAAAAGGTTCGTCTAATAAAATGAAGCTTGGATCGGAAGCTAAGGCGCGTGCAATTTCTGTGCGGCGGCGCTCACCACCGGAGAGTTGATTACCTTTACTTTTGCGAATATGCTGAAGCCCAAACTCATCTAACAGAGATTCAAGGCGCGCAAATCGTTCTTTTTTTGAGGCAATCTTAAACTCAAGAATAGACAAAATATTTTTTTCGACCGACATAGTTCGGAAAACTGATGCTTCTTGAGCCAAATAACCAATTCCACGTTGGGCTCGCTTATACATTGGCTCGTTAGTGATGTCGGTATTATCTAAAAAAACCTTTCCTGCGAATGGCTTAATCAAGCCCACAATCATATAAAAAGTGGTTGTTTTGCCGGCACCATTCGGTCCGAGCAAACCAACAATTTCACCCTGCCGGACTTCCACCGAAACCCTATCGACAACCTTCCGCTTGCGATAAATTTTTATCACGTCTTCCGCACGTAAAACCATTCCGGCCATAATAGAGTTTTAATTGTTATTTCAAATGTGATTTAGCAAACGACTAAGAAACGAAAATATTCGACAAGATTATGCAATATTCGTAAAAACCTCCTGAACATCCTCGTCGTCATGGAGTTTATCTAAGAGCTTGTTGATGTCAACCATTTGTTCATCAGTAAATTCCACAGGTGTTGTAGGAAATCGTTGTAGGCCCGACTTATTGATTTCTATCCCTAAATCTTCGATAGTTTTCGACAACAATCCATATTCGGTATAATTTGCGGTTGCAATAACCATATTATCCACTGCTTCAATCTCTTCCAAACCACCATCAATCAGCTCAAGCTCTAAATCTTCTAAGTTCATCCCGTCTTTAAGCTCAAACTCAAACACTGCTTTACGCTCAAACATAAAATCCAACGAACCGGAAGGCACCAACGAGCAACCCACTTTATTGAAGTAAGACTTTACATTGGCAACGGTACGCGTGGTATTATCGGTTGCACATTCCACATAAACCAAAACCCCATGAGGACCTTTGCCTTCATAGTTGACCTCCGTAAAAGCCGCATGGTCTTTTGAAGTAGCACGTTTAATAGCATTTATAATATTGTCCTTAGGCATATTTACTGCTTTTGCATTTTGAATAGCAGCGCGAAGGGCAGGGTTCAAATCAGGGTCAGCACCGGATTTGGCAGCGATAGTAATTTTAGCACCTAATTTTGGAAACACTTTCGACATGTGTCCCCAACGTTTTTCTTTCGCCGCACGGCGATATTCAAAGGCTCTTCCCATAGTATTTTCCTTTCAATTAATTTTCAAAATTCAGGCTGCGAAGATAAATATATCTTGGAAATCTAAATTAGTTCCTCTTATTTTTTAGAAAGTTTGACATTTTGATATAGTTTTGCCTTCGATTTAAGCTAATGAAACATGAAAGAAACAATGTTGGCAGTTGTTCAGGAAGAGGCCGGTGGACTTCTAAAAATCAAAGAAATACCGATTCCCCAACTCAAAAAAGGCGAAGTTTTAGTGAAAATGCACTATGCTTCCATCAATCCGTCTGATTTAAGTTTCCTGCAAGGCAGTTATGCCGAAAAACCTGAATATCCGATAGTTCCGGGCATTGAGGGCAGCGGAGAAGTAGTAGCATCTGGAGGGGGTTTTTTGGCAAATCTACGCAAAGGAAAGATAGTTGCCTGCACTAAATCGGCTCATAACTCAGGCACTTGGGCCGAATATCTAATCACATCGGCAAGCAATGTTGTACCTCTTCCGAAGGGAATAGAGAGCAAGTCCGGCGCTTCCATGTTGGTCAATCCGTTGACTGCCGTTTCCTTTATCCATCTGGCCAAACGCGGAAATCACAAGGTCGTTTACAATAATGCCGCCGGTGGAGCCCTCGGAAAAATGTTAGTTCGCCTTTGCACAAAAAATCACATAGAAATCATCAATGAAGTTCGATCCGAAAGTCAAGCCAAAGATTTGAAAAACATTGGTGCTAAGCATATTATCGACAGTTCCAAACCAAATTATTTGGAAGAGATGGAGAGCGTTTTCAGCAGCTTAAAACCAACTCTTCTTTTCGATGCTATCTGCGGATCTAAAACCAATGACTTAATTCGCTTTGCTCCTGCAAATTCGACTCTAATGCCCTATGCAAATCTGTCGGAAGACTTATCTATTTATGATTCGAGATTGCTTTTGCAAAAAAACATAAAAATCAGCGGATTCTTTCTTTCCAACTATAATAAAGAGGTTGGCATTTTGAAAGTCTTGAAAAATATCAGCCAAGTTAAAAAACTAATCGACAATGATTTAACCACAAATTACCAAAAGGTGGTTTCCTTTAAAAATGTCAACGAAGCTATAAACGAATACCGAAATAACATGAGCCAAGGAAAAATTCTGTTGAATTTTCAGTGATATTAAGTTTCAAGAAAAAATAAACGGAACATCTAAACTCGTATGTAAAAAAAGCGAGTTAAGAATGAAATGTAAGTCACCGAATAAACTATATTTGCATAACGCATTAGGCTGACATACAGAGCATTTCCATTAGTTTTCAAGAGCGAAAAACTGTTTTCAGCCACTAAATAGGACAGATAACAAGAAGTTAAGAACTAAATATGAATATCGTGTTTAGACAATAAAACTTTGACTACTTTTGTCAAACCAACAAATACAAAATGCAAAACATTGGAGAGTTAATTCGGACATTAAGAGAAAAGGAAGGCTATCCTTTGAGAAAGGTTGCTGCTTATTTAGATATTGATCAGGCTGTTTTGAGTAAAATCGAACGAGGACAAAGGAAATTGACTAAAGAGCAAGTAATAAAATTAGCTAACTTTTTCAATTACAGCGAAAAAGAGCTATTAGTTGCTTTTTTTAGCGATCAAATTATATATGAGATTGGCCAAGAAGAATATGCAAAAGACGCATTGAAAGCTGCCGAAGAAAAGATTGAATATCAAGTGTTTCAGACACTTGACAGGAATAAAGTTTTATCAACAATAACCAAGACACTAAAACAATTTTCAAAGGTAAGCAAAGCATGGCTGTTCGGTTCATTTGCGCGCGAAGATGACAATCCGAAAAGTGACATTGACATTGCCATAAGTACTGATGATGGTTTTAGTTATTTTGACCTTGCCGAAATCCAATATCAACTTGAGAAGGAAATCGAAAGAAAAGTAGATATTGGTTTTATCGGTTCGTTTAAAACTCATATTCTTCAAAATATTGAACAAGATTTAAAACTTATCTATGAAAGATAAAAATAGAGACAGCTACGAGAGGTTAATTCATATCAGTAAGGCTATAACAGATATTGAAGTCTTTGCAGTAAAAAAAGAAAAGATCGACTTTTTGAACAACAATCTTCTTTCAAGTGCCATCTTGTTTCAATTTAGTATTATTGGTGAGGCGGTTGTATTCATTGAAAATAATATTTTGGAGAAATATCCATATCCTTGGTATAAGGTACGGGCGTTTAGAAATCTAATATCCCATGAATATTTCAGTATTGAATTATCAGCCGTTTGGGAGATTATAAAAAAAGATCTTCCTGAATTAAAAATCATGATAAATACAATTTTGAATAACGAATTTAAAGACCTCACATAACCATGTCAACACGAAATTTCATAGGAAATGCTCTGAAATGATTATGGCCTCATACATTCAATATCAAAAGATGAATTACTCAATCCAAACAACTGAATATTAAACAAATACAGATATATCTTCGAGAGATAATATTACAGATTAATAAGCAAAAAATCCGTCATGCGGGTGAATAGATGATAGCGCGTATAGCGACCGCCGGCTATTCCGTGGTCGTTATTTGGATAAAACTGCATTTCGAATTGCTTATTTGCATTCACCAAAGCGTTTACAAAGTCCATAGAGTTTTCCACATGAACATTATCATCAGAAGTGCCATGCACCAACAGAAATTTACCTTTCATTTTTTCAGCATGAGTAACCGGAGAATTCTTGTCGTAGTTGGAACCATTTTCCTGTGGAGTGCGCATAAACCGCTCGGTATAAATATTATCGTAGTGACGCCAGTTTGTCACCGGAGCTACGGCTATTCCGGTTTTAAAATAATTCGCTCCGACAGTCATACAAAGTGACGACATATAACCGCCATAACTCCATCCAAAAATTCCAATTCTATCGGCATCAATCCACGATTTCTTACCTAAAAATTTGGCTGCCTCGATTTGATCAACTGTTTCCAACTCTCCTAATTTCAAGTAAGTACATTTTTTAAACTCTTGACCACGCGCACCTGTGCCACGTCCGTCAACCGAAACAACCACATAGCCCTTTTGAGCCATCATTTGAAACCAAACGTAGTTGAACCATCCCCAACTATTTAAAACGGTTTGAGACCCCGGGCCGCCATAAACATACATCAACACAGGATACCGTTTGGTAGAATCGAAGTTTAAAGGTTTTATCATCCAACCGTTCAATTTATCCCCATTCTCCGTTTGAAAATTAAAAAACTTGGAAGGCAAAAAATTATTCTCCTTCATCAAAGCAAGCATTCCAGCGTTATCTTGTAAAACCTGAATTTCCTTTCCATCTTGGCTATTAACGGTGATAAATGGGGGTGTGTCGATTGTGGTGAAGGTATTTACAAAATACTTAAACCCTGTTGAAAATTGGGGGCTATTTGTTCCTTCTCTTGAGGAAAGCTTTTCAATCTTGCTCGATTTAACATTTACCCTAAAAATATCACGATTCATTGGTGATGATTCGGCTGCGATATAATAAATCCAACCGGTTTTTTCGTCAAAACCTTCAACTTCAATTACGTCGAAATTGCCTTTGGTAAGTTGAGCCAACTGAGCACCTTGAGCATCAAAATGATAGATATGATTATAGCCATCTTTTTCGGAAGTCAGGATAAACCCTTTTCCATCTTCAAGCCACGTCAAATTATCGGTGATGTCGATATAATACGGATTTTTCTCGCTGTAAACCACATTAGTCATACCTGAGCCGGCATCCGTAACAAGAATTTCGAGATGATTTTGTAGTCGGTTGAGGCGCTGAATCGAAAGCACTCCGGGTTTGGTTGTCCAACTGATTCTGGGAATGTAGATATCCTTTTCAGAGCCTAAATCCACATTAATATTATTGTTCGAAACAAGGTCGAAAATATGAACCTCAACCACAGAATTGGCTTCACCGGTTTTGGGATATTTATACTTCACTTTATCGGGATACAAATTTCCATAAGTAGTTAACTCAAATTGCCGAACTGCCGATTCGTCAAAGCGAATAAAAGCAATTTTATCCCCCATTGGCGACCATTCAAACGCCTTTGAAAAGCTAAATTCCTCTTCATAAACCCAATCCGGTGCACCATTTATGATTCGGTTTTTTTCACCATCGGTAGTGATTTGATTTTCCGCTCCGGAAATTAAATCCACATAGTAGAGATTGTTTTCACGCACAAACGCCACTTTATTGCCATCGGGAGAAAAGGTTGCCAACTGCTGTGGTCCTTTTGTACTTAACATCTTAAGTTCCTTTTTCTCCATATCATAAATCCAATAATCTGCCTTAAATGAGTGACGATAAATAGACTCGATATTTGTAGGAAACAATATTTTAGTTTCGTCACCTGAAAACTCATAAGAGTTAAACTTCAACGGTTTACTTTCCCCTTTTGGAATAAACTCCGTAGCCTCAACCAGAGTTTTAATCATTTTTCCGGTCTTATAAGAGTACAAATCGATATGACCTTGCGAAATAATGGTATAGGAAACGCCATCATTCATTGGATTATAACCACGAACAGTTTTTGGATAATACTTATAATTCAACCAGATATCTTCCAAATTTATCTTGTCTTGCTTTTCTGTATGCGGCTGAGCGACAATATTTATCGCCAAAGAAGTTATAAATAACAATAAACAAAGCTTCCTAAAATGTTTCATAGTCGTTAAATTTTAAATCAGAGGTCAAAAGTAGAAAAATATGTCATTAAAAAGGGTTAAAAAAACAAGAGGGTTCGAGTAAAAATTTATCTTTGCCAACCTTTTATTAAAACAATACAATTATGCAAAATCGAACACAACCCGAATTCAACATGTCAAAGGCTTTTCCGATAGTAATCGTTGCCATTAGCATTATTTTACTTATTATTTTCTGGAATCGAATGACTGTCACTATTCCTGCCGGAAATAGAGGTGTCACTTTTTACACTTTTTCAGGAGGTATAAAGCTTGACGAGCCCGCATTAGGAGAAGGATTTCATTTTATTGCCCCTTGGAACAAAGTTTATGTTTACAGTGTTCGGCAGCATCACAAAGCTGAAGAAATGAAAGTATTGTCGTCCAACGGCTTAGAAATCACTGTGGATGTATCCGTTTGGTATTTTCCGTTGAGCAACAAATTACCCGACCTCCACAAATTCTTAGGGATAGATTATGACGAACAAGTTGTAATTCCTGCTCTCCGTTCGGCAAGCCGCACAGTTATAGGACGTTACACTCCTGAGGAGATTTACTCCACAAAGAAAGAGGCTATCCAAACAGAGATTTTCAACGAAACTAAAAATATACTCACCACGAAATATATCCACGTAGATAAAGTGTTGATTCGCAGCATTTATCTTCCTGAGACCATCAAAACAGCCATTGAAAGCAAACTGAAGCAAGAGCAGTTGGCATTAGAATATCAATACAAACTTGAGCGCGAACAAAAAGAGGCTGAGCGTAAAAGAATAGCTGCCGAAGGAGAAGCAAAAGCGAACCAAATCATCAACAGCTCCTTAACCGATAATCTACTAAAAATGAGAGGAATAGAAGCCACGACTACTTTAAGCCAGTCGGCTAATTCCAAAGTGATTGTGATTGGAGGAGGCAAGGATGGTTTACCATTGATTTTGAACGGTAACTAAGCCATTTTTCTAAATCTCATTGACTTAAAGGTATGGAATCTGTCGGTTTCATCAACCGAAAAATCCTCAAACTGGCGCTACCAAACATTGTCAGCAATATCACCATACCCCTCTTAGGCCTTGTTGATACAGCCCTAATGGGTCATTTAGATAATGTTGCATATTTGGGAGCCATTGCGTTAGGCTCCATGATTTTCAACGTAATTTACTGGAGCTTAGGATTTTTACGAATGGGCACAGTTGGATTCACAGCTCAAGCTTTAGGCGCTGACGACAAAAAACAACAACTGCTCATTTTCCGAAGAGGAATTCTTATCTCCCTTATTTTAAGCACTATAATCATTTTACTGCACCCGTGGATTATCCAATTGGGCATCGACATGACAAGGTCGGGTGAAGAAGTGAAAATCTATGCTCAAGAATATGTCCGAATCAGGATTTGGGCGGCACCGGCTTCCTTGGCTTTATTAGTATTTTCGGGTTGGTTTTTAGGAATGCATAATGCCGTTTTTCCCATGTTGATTGCCGTTTTTGGAAATATTCTGAATATCGCATTTAGCTATGTTCTCGTTTACCATTTTAATCTAAACAGTGCCGGAGCAGCTTGGGGAACAGTTGGAGCACAGTGGCTAAGCTTTTGCCTGGCAATTTACTTGTTTCACAAAAAGTTCTTCCACCTAAAAAGAAAAACCACTATGCCTGAATTATTAAATATCAGCGAGTTAGGCAATTTCTTCAAAGTAAATGGTAATATTTTTATCCGCACCTTAGGAATCATCTTTGTCATTTCGTTTTTCACCATTCAATCCGCAAATATCAACGACTATATCTTGGCAATCAATACCATACTCTTTCAATTTTTTCTGTTTTTCTCTTTTATGTTAGATGGTTTTGCCAATGCTGCCGAGGCCATGACAGGCGAATACATCGGCTCAAAATCCCTTTCAAAATTGAAGTTGACTGTCCGAATGAATATGCTGTTTGGATTAGCCTTTAGTCTAATTTTCAGCCTAATATATTTTTTATTTGGCGATTTCATTTTTAGTTTGCTCACATCCAACGAGGAAGTAATTAGACGCGCTAAACCTCTTCTTTTTTGGGTGGTAATCATGCCTCCTATTTCGTTTGCCGCTTTTATTTATGATGGAATTTTCATTGGAGCAACTGCATCACAGGCTCTTCGCAATGGGATGTTTATTGCCGTAGTGATGGTATTCGTACCCATATTTTTCCTGACTCCACTTCCCGAAATCAGCAAGCTATGGATAGCGTTTTTGTCGTTCATGGCAGCGCGTGGGGCAACATTAGCCTT
>JAFGWF010000289.1 GCA_016937295.1 Bacteroidales bacterium | reverse complement strand
GTTTGCCTCCTGCACCTGCCACCATGGGCTGGCGCCCGGCTTGCCGAAAGAGGAAGAGGAATGCCTTATGACCGGCCTTGCGGAGTTGCTGGAGCTAAGGGATGGCCGGCGAAGATAAAGGCGGTACCGGAAGTGCTTGAGTGGTTGCTGGGATTAAAAGAGTGTTTGAATGGTTGGGGGTGCCTCCAGCTTATGCTTTATTCATGTCCGAGGATGAGATTTGGTGGGCTGGCTGAAAGGGTCACTTGGGGGATTGGGTTAAATAGTTGAAGAGTTGAGAAGTTTTGGGTGTGTCTGCGAATGACGCTAATTCTTGGCTGCGCCAAGCGGCAAAGCCGAGCGTCGCGAATTGAACCGCAAATTTTCCTGCGGAAAGCGTAAGTGTAAGCGATGGCTTGGCGGAGCAATAGAAATTGAAAGGTTTATAGACTATACTTCTTATCTGGATGGTTGATTCCTTGTTGTTTGATATCGTACTGCCCTATGGGCAGGTGACTTATAGTATCGGGTTACCACAGGCTTACGCCTGGGGTTAATCATATGTTGTCCTCCGGACAAAATTGTTTTTTAAATATGTTGCGCGAAAGGTAGTTGAACTACGTTATTTGAGATAAAAATAAAAAATCATTAAGAGATTGGCAACTTATTCTTTAAATTGAGCTATCAATTTAAAACCTCTGTAATCCCCCTCCCCTGCCCGTTATGCTCCACTACTAAACCAAAAAAACGACCGAAAAGTTTGTTTTTTCGAGTGTTTTGTTGGCAATAGCAGGTTTCCAACATTAATATAATCTCCAAATTCATAATATAAATCAAATAAAAGAAATAAATTTAGAATGGTACTTTTACTTTTGTACAAAACCAACTACACTTTATTTGAGATGATCAAAGGCAAGATACTCGTAATAGATGATGAAGACCAACTTCGTAAAGCATTATCAAGGATAATTGAGCTGGAAGGATATGAAGTTTTGCAAGCCGAGAACGCAACCAAAGGGCTTAAGATTTTGGAGAAAGCGAATGATTTTGTCTTGGTCATTTGTGATGTGAAACTACCGGATTTTAGTGGATTGGAAGTTCTGAGACGAATCAAAACGAGAAACGAATATTGTGAGGTGATTCTTTTAACAGCCTACGGAACTATTCACGATGGTGTTTACGCCATGAAGCAAGGAGCCTTTGACTACATAACAAAAGGAGATGGAGATGAACAAATTATTTTAACGATTGAAAAAGCCGTTGAAAAAGCCAAATTACAAAAACGCATTCAGGATCTTGAAACCAAATTGGAAAGCCGATATAGCTTTGATCGAATAATCGGAAAATCCACAACAATTAAGAACACCATTATTTTAGCTCAAAAAGTAGCGCCTACCGATTCAACAGTTTTATTGGAAGGCGAAACAGGAACAGGAAAAGAACTTTTCGCCCAATCAATCCATAATGCAAGCCCTCGAAAAAACAAACCGTTTGTTGCTGTTAATTGTAGTGCCTTCCCAAAAGAATTGTTGGAATCTGAGATATTTGGGCATAAGAAAGGTGCATTCACAGGCGCAAATCTCGACAAGAAAGGTTTGTTTGAAGAGGCCAATGAAGGCACCCTATTCTTGGACGAAATTGGCGAAATGCATCCCGACTTGCAAGCGAAACTTTTGCGTGTTTTGGAAGACCAAACGTTTACAAAAATTGGTGATACGAAAGCTACAAAAGTTAATGTGCGAATTATAGCTGCAACAAACAGAGATTTGCTCAGCGAAGCGGAAAATGAGAATTTCCGTAGTGATTTATATTACAGATTATCAGTATTTAAAATTCAAGTTCCTGCATTAAGAGATCGCAAAGAAGATATTCCATCTTTTGTGAATAGTTTTGTGGAGTATTATTCTAATAAAATTAACAAGAGGATCCATGGGGTTTCTGATGAATTTCTGGAAAAGATACGATTTTACTCTTGGCCCGGAAATACAAGAGAACTAAAAAATGTCATTGAACGGGCGGTGATTTTGGCCGACAATGAAATAATATCACATGAACTATTACCGATTGAGGTATTATTCCCAAAAGAAACCCATTCTAACAAACATTTAGGCACGCTCGAAGAAATGGAAAAATTCCATATCAAGAAGATGCTTGTTCACACCAATGGAAATAAGACAAAAGCTGCGGAAAAACTTGGCATTGGTGTACCTACCCTATACAGAAAGCTGGATCAATATGGCATAAAATAAACCTCCCTTCTATTATGAAAATCACCCTTTCATTTCAGAACGAAAAGATCAAGCCAACTTCAACACCCGAAACAAATTTAAATTTCTTTCTCATTGCAATACAACTAGTTAAATTAATCCAATTCAATATATCGGTTTTTGGTATGTACTTTGGCTTGTAATAATCGCAAAATATGGTTCTGGTATGATTTTTCTTTCATCTATAAGTTTAAAGAAATATCAGAACATTAAATGAAGCAGAAATGATACGCATTAATTTAAAGAATAAATTATTCTTAGGATTTGGGGTTCTTCTTTTTATGATTGGACTGATATGGATTATCAGCACCTATTTCATATATGACCTTTCAAACCGTTCGGCTGCAATGCTAATTGAGAATTACGAATCTGTAGAATCCACAAAATTTCTTCTTCAGTCAATTGACGAAATAAAAAACCAACAAATCAAATACTTTTTGGGAAACAAAGAACTTTTTAACGACAGCATTTTTAAAAACAGTCAACAGCTTTTTAATCAAAATCTCTTAGCGGTCACGAACAATGTAACTGAGGAGGGCGAACAATCAATTATTGAACAATTGACATTAAGCTACCAACAGTACATCTTAACGTTTAATAAACTCAAATCAAATCCCAAAGCTGATCCCACCCTATTTTTTCAAGAATTGATTCCATTATATTCCATTACACGCAATCAAATTGTGAATTTATGGGATATGAACATGGATGCTATCAGCAATAAGAATCTAATGCTGAGGAGTTCGGCCCACAGGGCATTTCTTGTTATTTCCCTGATAGGAACAATATGCTTTTTATTATCAACTCTATTCTTTTTCCGGTATCCTCAAAATATAGCCCGGCCTATTGGTGAATTAATCCGCGGGATAACGGAAGTTGCAAATCGAAATTACAGCAAGAGACTCGAATTTCAATCCAATGATGAATTGGGGGAAATGGCCAAAGCATTCAACACAATGGCTGCAAAGCTTGATGAATATGAGCATAGTAACCTTTCACAGGTTTTGTTTGAGAAAAAACGTATTGATACCATTATCAACAATATGAACGATGCAATAATTGGGTTGAACGATAAGAATGAAATAATCTTTTCAAATAATTACGCCTGTAGAGTTCTTGGCTCAACGGAATCAGCCCTTATAGGCAAATATGCCTCTGATGTGGCTTTGAACAATAAAGTATTCCAAAAAATCATTCACGATGTTTTGGAGCTGAATTCAAAAGAAGTGAAAGACTTTAAACCACTTCGAATCGAAAATGGCAAAAAAGCAAAATATTACACCAGAGAAGTGATTGATGTTAATATAAAAAAAACCGGAGAAGAGAATGATGTAAAGGCTGGCATGGTAATTATCCTAAAAAATGTCACCAAGTTTTTAGAACAGGATGAAGCCAAAACCAATTTTATGGCAACCATCTCTCATGAATTAAAAACACCTATCTCATCTTTAAAGCTCAATTTAAAATTACTTGATGATAAAAGGATCGGCAATCTAAATCCTGAACAACAAGATATCGTTTTGGCACTTAAATCTGAAACCCAAAAAATGCTAGCCATAACTACTGAATTATTAGATTTGGCTCAGGTTGAAACAGGAAATATCCAATTGAATTTTCAAACGGTGTATTCTTCTGATATTTTTGATTATATCAAAGAGACTTCAGAGAATCATGCTAAAGCAAAAAATATTCAGATAATCTTCGATGTTGCACCTGGTTTACCTCCTGTATTTGTTGATTCGGAGAAAACTGCATGGGTATTAATCAATTTGATCAACAATGCGATTCAATATTCTAAGGATGAAGGTGAAATTATTGTTTCAGCCTCAAATGATAATGATGATGTTATATATAGGGTTCAAGACTATGGTAAAGGAATTGAGCCACAATACCTGGAATTGATCTTTCAAAAATTCTTTAGGGTTCCTGATTCAGGACAAAAGGGAACAGGTCTTGGTTTGGCTATCTCCAAAGAATTTATCACTAAGCAAAATGGCCGAATTTGGGCTGAAAGCACACCTGGAGTTGGTAGCATTTTTTACGTGAGTTTACCTGCCTTTAAAATCTAAATGGAAATTATATGATACAAATAAAGAAAATTAGGACGCGGATGACATTCGGATTAATAATGATCGCATTAGTGGCTTTTATCGTCTCTGTGATAAACATTAGTTCTAATCAAGGTATCGTGAATAGAACTCATTCTTTATTAAACGATAATTTCCCGTCAGTAAAGTATTCCTTTGCCATGCTGAACATTCTCGATGAGATAAATGAAGAGTTGTTGTATCGCCGCATAGTACAAAGCGATAGCCTGAAAAATAGTTATGCTGCAACTAAAGATAGTTTGTTGTTATCAAATTTCAGGCAAAATATTAGATTGCAACAAAATAACATTACTGAACCTGGTGAAAAAGAATTGACAGAGTCCCTAGAAAAAGCATTTTCCAAATATGCTAAGGGAATTAAGGATAAAGAGTATTTATATAATACCATATTGTTTAGGGAGAAATACAAAGGCCTCAGAGAATACATTTTGAGTATTCACAAGCTTAATATATTTCTACTTGAAAGAAAAAATGAACAAATTAAACATTCCACCCTAAGTATTCTTAATGTCCAACAAAATGTAGGATTAATAGGCCTATCCGTTTTAGGGGTTTTAATCATAATTTTGCCTTTCCTGCTAATCATTCCTATCAATAAATTGCACGAACGAATGGTTGAGTTTTACAAAAATCAATTTAATAAAGAAATTGATATTAAAGCCAATCATGAACTAGAGAAATTAGAGGAAATTTTTGAAAAGATTGTATTGGAATCGAAGGCTGGAAAACTTGATAAGTAGAATAACGCATGAATCAGATTGTAAACTTCAACATCGTTTTTAAAGTAATTAGCAGAAACTTATTTATTCTTACCGGAGCTTTGCTAAGCTGTTTGGGTGTTGCAGTGATATTTACCGAACCATTAATGCCATTTATTTGGACTTCGGCTATTTCGTTAAGTCTTGGATTGTTTATGCATTTTTCAACCCACAGTCAAATTGAGGACGCTGCTGTCACGAAAAAAGAGGCATATCTAACTGTTTCACTTTCCTGGGCTTTAATTAGTTTGGTTGGCAGTTTGCCGTATCTATTTTCTCAGGCGATACCTTCATTTGTCAATGCACTTTTTGAGTCTGTTTCTGGTTTTACGACAACCGGTGCCTCTATTTTAACCGAAATAGAATCTCTCCCAAAATCAATATTGTTTTGGAGAAGTATGACTCATTGGGTTGGTGGAATTGGAATCATTGTGTTAGTTGTGATTGTAATGCCGACTCTTCAAATTGGGGGGTATAATCTTTTTACATTGGAGTCGTCACTTCAAGATAAGATACGCCCCCGCATAAGATCGGTGGGTCATAGGCTTTTGCTAATTTATCTTGTTTTGACCTTGAGCGAAATCATTCTTCTCTTATTGGGAGACATGAATTTATTCGATAGTGTTTGCCATGCGTTTGGAACTGTTGCCACAGGAGGTTTCTCTCCCCGAAATACAAGTATTGCGGAATATTCACCCTACATACAATACGTAATCATGGTCTTTATGCTTTTGGCCGGCACTAACTTTATTGTTTTCTATTATTTATACAAACTTGATTTTAAAAAAGCCCTTAATAATGAAGAGCTCAGGTTCTATTTAAAAATCATTTTATTTGTTGGACTGATTATAACAGCTGGTTTATTCTTCCAAACTGATAGATCCTTGGAGCAATCATTCCGAGAATCCTTTTTCCAGTTAATTTCAATTGTCACCTGTACTGGTTTTGCTACTGCAGATTACTTGCAATGGCCTACATTTTTATGGATCATTATTTTTCTTTCCATGTTTTTGGGCGGATGTACAGGCTCAACGGCAGGAGGAATAAAAATGGCAAGGCACTTACTTTTATTAAAGAATTTCAAAAAAATACTAACAAACCTTTTGCATCCAAATGCAATTATTCCCATACGTCTAAATAAAAATACTTTAAACGATAGTACTAACAATTCGATAATGACTTTCATAACAGTTTATGGCATCATTTTCATTCTCGGTACTATACTTATGGTCGCCTCTGGCTTAGATGGAGAAACTGCTTCAAGCTCTGTAGCTACCTGCATGGCTGGAATTGGACCGGGTATTGGAACTGTTGGTCCGGCCAGTAATTTCGCCCATTTGTCCTTACCTGGTAAATCCATCCTAACCTTTCTCATGATCATTGGAAGATTGGAGATTTATACAGTTATCATGCTCTTCACACCTGAATTTTGGAGAAATTAACCTAAGCAATGAGTATTTACTTGACCATTATTATTTTAGGACTGCTCATTTTTTTGTCGCATGTGTTTAACGAGCTGTTTGAAAAGACAAAAATACCTAATGTCCTTCTTTTATTACTTATTGGAATCATAATAGGTCCTGTGAGTGGTATTGTCACTAAGGATTTCTTTGGTAAGCTTGGAAATGTTTTCACTACCATTACCTTGATTGTAATCTTATTCGAGAGTGGTTCTGGCCTGAATTTTAAAGAACTAAAAAAGGCTATTGGTTCAGCGGCCTTATTCACAATTCTTAATTTCATACTATCGGCGCTCCTAACTTCTGCGATTGTTCATTATTTACTAAAAGTAAATATAATGAGTGCTGTTTTTTTAGGTGCAATCGTTGGCGGTACATCTTCAGCTGTTGTAATCCCTATGGTACAACAATTGAAAATGAGTGAAAAGTGTTCATCCATACTAATTCTGGAATCAGCTTTGAGTGATATATTGTGCCTAATTATTGGATTAGCGTTGCTTGATGGCATTACTCAAGGGGTCGTTTCTTTAACGATGATTCTGACCAAATTGTGGAAAACCGTTATTTTTGCCATCTCGCTTGGCTTAGTTAGCGGATTTCTCTGGTCCCTAATTATCAATAAAATTCGTAGTGTGAAAAATTCAATGTTCACTACTCTGGCTTTTGTTTTTGTTCTCTATGGCATTGTCGAATTACTGGGTTTAATTGGTGGAATTGCTGTTCTTTCATTTGGAATCTTACTTGGAAATGCAGAAAGCCTTAGGAAATTAAGCACATTTCAAAAAGTGGTAGCATTTCAAAACTCAGGTTTGAATAGTAATGAGCGCGATTTTTTTGCAGAAATCGTTTTTATCATGCAAACCTACTTTTTTGTATATGTGGGCATCTCAATTCAATTTGCCTCTCCGGCAGTTTATGCAACAGGCTGTTTGATTGTGATGCTTATTATTGCTATACGAATACCTGGAATTGTTTTACTAACAGGGAAAAGCATCTCCAAACCAGAACGAACTATTATGTCGGTAATGACGCCCAAAGGACTTGTTCCTGCTGTTTTGGCGTCTTTGCCATTGCAACGGGGACTAGCTCATGGTGAAATAATTCTTGATTTGGCTTATTCCATTGTCCTTTTTAGCATTGTAATTTGTTCTCTATTGGTCATTGTCCTCAGTTTAAAGCCTAATCTTTTGACAGCTATGAAATCTGATTAGCACCTGTTATATTACCTATGCCCCAATCTAAATTTCATCCTTGAAATCATTAATTTTAAATTACAATAATGAAACGTTTCGTTATTCATTTATTTGTTGAAAAACTCTTAACCTTTGGGTATTTTTCAAAAATCCCTCAACGACAGTTGATGCATGGCTTCCTGTCATACATGCTGCTGGGCACCATTTTGCTCTGCTTACCTATTTCACAAAAACACTATGTAAGCATTGTGGATAATCTTTTTACGTCGGTATCTGCTGTCTCTACAACTGGTTTGGCTACTGTTGACATTGCTGAGAGCTATTCACTTTTTGGACAAATTGTGATACTCTTTTTTATCCAAATGGGAGGATTAGGGTACATGACTCTCAGTTCATTCTTAATGCTGAAAATATCTAGGCATTTAAATTCAAATGGTTATTTAGTTCTAAAAACGGAGTTTTCTATACCTCAGGAGTTTCTTTTACCAACACTGCTGAATAGAATAGTAATATTTACTTTTGTTTTTGAATTGTTAGGGGCAGTCGGTTTGTCATTCATTTTTTATAATAACAATATTGCAAATCCTATATGGAATGGTATTTTTCATAGTATCTCAGCATTTTGTACTGCTGGTTTCAGTCTGTTTCAGGATAGCTTTATGAGTCTCAATCTGAACGGATCAATCAATCTTATTATTTCAATATTGAGCTTGGCTGGTGGTTTAGGATTTATTTTTCTTTTTGATATCTGGGAGAAAATTGTCAATCAATCTCATAAGACAACTTTTACGACTAAAGTGATTTTCGCCATCTCTTTATTGGTTTTGCTGTTCGGAACATTCCAACTCTTTATTTTTGAACCCACGATACAGTATATGGATGATTACTCAAAACTTACCGTCTCCTTTTTTCAAGCCATGACAGCCATGTCGACGGTTGGTTTTAATACAATTGATATTGGACATTTGCATCCCTCTTCCCTAATGATGATTATTTTTTTAATGTTCATTGGGGCTTCTCCTTCAGGTACGGGAGGAGGATTAAAGTCCACATCTTTCTTTGCCGTATTTGCTTACGTAAAAACTCGTCTTTCGCATGGTAATGATGTGTCAATGTTTGGTAACATCATCCCAAAATACAGGTATCGAACAGCCCTAACTTTGTTTGTCGTTTATATATCATGTGCATTATTGGGGACCTATTTATTAACTTTTTCCGAAAATGCTGATTTAATGCCAATTCTGTTCGAGGCCTTTTCTGCCATTGGAACGGTAGGGTTAAGTGTTGGATTAACAGGGAGTTTAACGATCTTCGGAAAAATTATCATCATCATATTGATGTTTATTGGTCGTGTAGGAGTTTTAACATTTGGAAATTCAATATTGGTTAAACACCATCGAATTCTAAAAGAGAGGGATATTGTCATTTAATCCCATCTAAGTTATGTTAGATACAAGATGATTGATTGCTTGTTGTTTGATAGTGTACTGCCCTACGGGCAGGTGAGTTGTAGCAGTGCGTTACCACAGGTTAACGCCTGCGGTTAATCACATGTTGTCCTCCGGACAAATTACCAGTATTTATGTCCGAGGATGAGATTTGGTGAGCTGAAATGTTTGGGAGTTGAAAAGTTGAGAAGTTTTGGGGAACCGCGAATGACGCGAATTTTCGCGAATTGAACCGCAAATTTCCCTGCAGAAAGCGTAAGTGTAAGCGATGGCTTGGCGGAACAATAGAAATTGAAAGGTTTATAGACTATACTTCTTGCCGGGATGATTGATTCTTTGTTGTTTGATATAGTGCTGCCCCTACGGGCAGGCGACTTGTCGCATCGCGTTACCACAGGCTTATGCCTGCGGTTAATCACATGTTGTCCTCCGGACAAATTGCCTGTATTAGTGCTTTATGATGCGATTTGGTGGGCTGACATGTTTTGGAGTTGAAAAGTTCTGGGTTTTGGGTTTTGGATTTGTCCGCGAAGGACGCGAATTTTCGCGAAAAGGGGAACACAGATTTGCTCGGATTTAGGCGGATTAGCACAGATTCTTTTGTTTTTGAAATGTGGTTGTTGATGGGTTTTGCGTTGAAGCGTTATGGGGGAACCGCGAATGACGCGAATTTTAGCGAATTGAACCGCAAATTTTCCTTTGGAAAGCGCAAGCGGTTACTTGGTGGCGCCAGGAGAAATCGTAATGTTTATAGACTACATTTCTTCTCTGGATGGTTTATTGCTTGCTTGTTGTTTGATATAGTGCTGCCCTACGGTCAGGTGAGTTGTAGCATTGCATTACCACAGGCTTACGCCTGCGGTTAATCACATGTTGTCCTCCGGACAAATTGCCTTTATTCATGCCCGAGCGATGCGAATTGGATGGGCTGAATTTTTTTGGAGTTGAAAAGTTGAAGGGTTGAAAAGTCATACAGTCACAAAGTCAAAGGTCTAAAGGTCAAAGAGTTTGAGCGTTAAAGCAATCATCAATTCAGACGGATGGATACGGATTATTATTTGTTGGGTATTGTTGATGGGTTCTGGGTTGGAGAGTTAAAAGTTGAAGGGCTTAAGAGTTGAAAAGTTTGGGGGCAACCACGAATTCTTGGCTTCGCCAAGCGCAAGCGATTACTTTCCTTCGGAAAGCGCAAGCGATTACTTGGCGGAGCCAAGCGGCAGAGCCGAGCGTAGCGAATTTAACGAAAAGGGGAACACGGATTAACGCGGATTTAGGCGGATTAACACGGATTATTTCTTTGTTGTTGGGTTTTGAGTTCTGGGTTGAGGAGTTAAAAGTTAAAGGGTTTAAGAGTTGTGACGTTTGGGGTTTGGGGTTTGGTGGATAAAACGGACGAAGTTGTGCCACTCATTTCGGATCAAGATGTGCCAGTTGTTTCGGTCGAAAGTGTGCCATTGTTATTAGGC
>JAFGWF010000288.1 GCA_016937295.1 Bacteroidales bacterium | reverse complement strand
GCCAATTTTTTTGATAATGGAAGATCCATGTGCCTTTCGGTGCTATTATTTAATAAAACATGCCCGGCTTGCGGTTCAACACGCGGCGTTCAGCATCTACTCCATTTCGATGTTGTAACGGCCACCGAGTACAATAAGTTTAGCGTCATTCTGCTTCCCATACTCTTAATCGTCTATTTTTATGAAATTTACAGGATGATTAAGTATTTTAAAATGCAGAAAAAGGCAGAACAAATGGCATAAGAAAGTCGAATTATACGTTCTGAAAGTTGAAATTACTAAAAAAAACATAGACCTAACCACGAACCCCGAAGGGGTGACATTATTATAGATTAGAATATTATCATCCGTACCAAGAAACCCCGAAGGGGTGACATTATTCCACAATAATAACATCAATCAAACCCTGAAATCCTTAGGTGACTTAAAAAATATAACCAACTACAGCAAAAAATTTGATTACATTTGCTCCACATAAATAATTACACAATCGCCTTAAAACTAAATCTATGGAGGAATTCGGCATCACGATTTTAAAAACGGATATAGTATTAAAATACAGAGAGTTATCAAGTGTTTTAAATTCTAATCTTTATGGAAAATAATTAGTGAATGGGGGATATGCTTTCATTAAATGTAATTTTAACAGGATGAATAAAATAAAAAAATAGATTATGCCACTGAGTTGGAACGAAATAAAATCACGAGCAGTAAAATTCTCAAAAGAATGGGAAACTGAAACCAAAGAACATGCGGAAGCGAAATCGTTTTGGGACGGGTTTTTTGACGTGTTCGGTATTGGTCGCCGCAGAATAGCGAGTTTTGAAGAACCTGTAAAAAAGTTGGGCAATCGGCAAGGTTTTATCGACTTATTCTGGAAAGGGAATTTGATTGTTGAGCATAAATCGAAAGGGCGTGATTTAGACAAAGCCTATCAACAAGCGATTGACTATTTTCCCGGACTACGAGAGGAAGAATTGCCAAAATATATTTTGGTGTCCGACTTTGAGCGTTTCCGTCTGTATGATTTGGACGAAAATGAACAGCACGAATTTTTGCTTTCCGAACTACATCAAAATGTAAAACTTTTTGGATTTATCGCTGGTTATCAAAAAATTACAATCCGTGATGAAGACCCGATAAACATAAAAGCAGCCGAAAAAATGGGCAAGTTGCACGACATGCTTAAAGAAAATGGTTATGACGGCCACGAACTGGAAGTGTACCTTGTTCGCTTGCTTTTCTTGCTTTTTGCCGACGATACCGGAATATTCGAAAAAGATATATTTTGGGATTTTGTAGAAAATCATACCGCAGAAGACGGTAGCGACCTTGCCAATAAATTAGCGCAACTTTTTCAAGTACTAAATAGGTCACAGGATAAACGTCTAAAAAATCTTGACGAAATTTATACGCAATTCCCATACATCAACGGAAAACTATTTGAAGAAAACCTTAGCATAGCATCATTTGATTCTCAAATGCGAAACATTTTACTTGAAAGTTGTAGTTTGGATTGGGGATTAATTTCACCGGCCATTTTCGGTTCGTTGTTTCAAAGCATAATGGACAAAACTGCCCGCCGAAATTTGGGTGCACATTATACCAGCGAAAAAAACATCCTGAAACTGATAAAGCCACTTTTTCTTGATGAACTTTGGGCAGAATTTGAAAAGATTCAAAATAACAGATCTGCTTTGAACGAATTTCACGATAAAATTTCAAAACTTCGATTTTTAGACCCTGCTTGCGGTTCGGGCAATTTTTTGATAATAGCGTATCGCGAATTGAGAGAAATTGAATTGAAAGTAGTTTATCAAATGTTGAAATTAGATAAATTATTGTTTCAAATGACCTTTCTGAATATTGAAGATTATTTTAAGGTATCGGTATCACAATTCTACGGAATAGAAATTGACGAATGGGCAGCCCGAATTGCCGAAGTGGCTATGTGGTTAGTTGACCATCAAATGAACATTAAGTCCAGTAACCTTGTAGGAAAATATCTTGCAAGAATCCCATTAGTAAAAACTGCTAAAGTAGTAAACGGTAATTCGTTACAAATTCCTTGGGAAAGTTTGCTCAACGAAGAAAAAACAATTACGATTTATGCCAATGAAGCTGAAATAATTCAACAAACGATTAAAGAATCTCAAGAAAAATATGGTAAAGTACGGGTTGTAACCAATCATTTTAGGGTTATAGACCAAGCAAGCCCGGAAGAAAAGCCCGAAGATATTGATTTCAACTATATTCTTGGTAATCCGCCGTTTATTGGAAAGCAATTGCAAACTAAGGAGCAAAAAACTGATTTAGAAAAAGTCACATTGGGTATGAAAGGCGCAAATGTATTGGACTATGTGGCTTGTTGGTATCTTAAAGCAGCAAAGTACATTCAAGGCACAAATATAAAAGTAGCTTTTGTTTCTACCAATTCAATTTCACAAGGCGAGCAGGTTGGTATTTTATGGAACGAAATGTTTAACCGCTATAAAATTAAAATCCATTTTGCCCATCGTACTTTCCGGTGGGACAACGAAGCAAAAGGAAATGCAGCCGTTCATGTGGTAATTGTAGGTTTTGCAAATTTCGACACAACCAAAAAATTACTTTTTGATTACGAAAACATAAAAGCAGAAGCACACGAAGTTAAGGTTAAAAATATTAATCCGTATCTGATTGAAGGAGAAGATATTGTTGTTTTCAAAAGAACAAATCCTATTTCTAATGTACCTTCTATTATTTACGGAAACAAAATAGTAGATGGGGGTAATTATTTATTTAACGATGAAGAAAAATCGGAATTTATTAAAAAGGAACCAGATTCAATAAAATATTTCAAACCAATTCTGTCCGGTGATGAGTTTATTAATGGTAAAAACAGATGGGTTTTATACTTAAGAAACATTTCACCAATAGAATTAAAAAAACTCCCAACTGTTTATGAACGAGTTAAGGCAGTTGCTCAATATAGACGTGAGAGTACGAAAGAAAGCACAAGATTGAAAGGTGAAACACCTACACTTTTTGCTGAACCAAGGCAACCTGAAAATGATTTTTTACTTATCCCAAGAACATCTTCAGAATTGAGAAAATATATTCCATTTGGCTTTTATTCAAAAGATTACATTGTAAATGACAGTTGTATTGCTTTACCGAATGCCACTCTCTACCTTTTCGGTCATCTCACCTCTGAAATGCATATAACTTGGGTAAAATATAGTTGCGGCAGACTAAAAAGCGATTATAGATATTCAAACACTATAGTTTACAACAATTATCCTTTTCCGAAGGAAGTAAACGATAACCAAAAGGAGCGGGTAGAAAAAGCAGCTCAAGCGGTATTAGATACGCGATCAAAATATCCTGACAGTAGTTTGTCCGACCTTTACGACCCCTTGGCAATGCCTCCCGATTTGCTGAAAGCACACAAAGAATTGGATAAAGCGGTTGATTTGTGCTATCGCTCGCAGCCGTTTGCAAACGAACGGGCAAGAATTGAGTTTTTGTTTGGCTTGTATAGTCAATACATATCGCCTTTGCAAGCAGAAATGGATAAACAAAATAAGAAAATGAAGATTAAGAATAAGTAGCAACTGTTATATACACTTGAACAGTAGTGTTTTAGAAGATCTTACCAAAAGGAAAAATGCAAGGCTTAAACTAATGGATTTGGAGTGGATTTCAATATGCACTATTGCCATAATCAATTCTTCACCAATTTCTTAACCTTCAAAAAGTCTCCATTGGAAATCCGGATAAAATAGAGTCCGGCCTGAATTGTTTCCAGGTTCAAATTATATGAAGTGGAATTTAGTAAATTGATGGTTTCAATTCTTTTTCCGCTGATATCGAAAAGTTCAATCTGGCCGGAAAAAGCCTGACTGAAAGTGATATGTGTTTGATTATGAGTAGGATTTGGAAAAATGTTGATTTGTAAATCGGATGGTTTTGCATCAGTTTCATCGATACCCAAGAAAGTTCCTCCACAGGGATGGATATGGTTTAAGCTGTAGTATCTCACGGTGTCGATTGCCGACATCAGGGCAGGTACAGAACGAGCAACGGTGTCGCGAGCCCACACAATGGCCAATTCCAACTTCACCGGATTATTTTGCGGTGTATTTCCTTGAAGAATAGTTGGGCCAACAAATCCATATCCTCTGCGGTCGCCAGCAGAATTTCCGGCTGTTTCTTCGGTCCATAATTTTGCGCCATAAGGGGTTGCACCATCCAACCCCCAATTACATGGGTCGGATAATCCCGGATACATAAACCTACAAGCCGGACCATAAGCTCCATTTAATGAATCCCCATTTCCACCATAAAAAATCCGTGATCCGTTTCTCCATCGATGTCTAATTATGTTTAAAATACTACCAGTATCAGGGAAGCCACCTGGGGGCATCGTGC
>JAFGWF010000051.1 GCA_016937295.1 Bacteroidales bacterium | reverse complement strand
TTTCCCACCCTTTCCGCGCAGCACTTCCTGTAAAAGCTATCACTTCAACACATAAAACAAAGCCCCATTATCACATTATCGCATTACCACCCCTTACACCACCTTCTTTTCCACATATTTTGAGTTAAGGATACGAAGCAATCCCATATAGTCCATGCTAAATTCCACTAAATCTCCAACTTTATAGTTTCGACGATTTTGACCTAAATCCAATACAATCATGTCGCTGCTGGCTCCTGCAATTTCGATGTCTGTGTCCGAAAGTTGAATATGCTTCTGCTCAACATCGAGTAAACCAATATCTAAAATGGCTCTGCAACTGGTTTCAGGAGTTTGCATTTCTGCCGTCTCAAAGCTCTTGCCTTCAACATTGGTCCCCATATCGCCCATTGGTGTATTTGGCTTGTTTATCAGCTCAATTATCTCCGCGTACAAGATAAAAACGTCGTTGTGCATATTTTCAAAAGGTTTATCGTGATACACATCCGTTCCGAGAAATAGCGTTTCTCCAACTCTGAAATGATTAATACCTACCGGAAGCAAGTTGTTATGAATCAGCGGTATAGTCACTGAAGATCCGCCCGACACCAAAGGTATCGACCGATTGAATCGTGCCTCTATCAATTGCTCATAAAGGCTCAACTGTATCAATTTATCATGATTTGGCAAAACGCCATATAAGCACGACAGATTGGTGCCAATCCCAACAATGTCGATATTTGGAAGATTGAATACCTTCTCATAAAAATCCATCAAATTGTCGCGCATCACGCCTTCCCGCAGTTCGCCCATTTCAATCATCACTATCACTCCGTGCCGCTTTCCTTGTTTTACTGCTTCATCCGAAAGCATCTGTATGGTTGCCAATTCGGTGTTGAAACTTATATCTGCATAGCGAACAATGGAGGCTATCGACCTTTTTGCCGGCGGCTTGATATACAACGTTTCCACTTTAGGATTCAACTGTTTTACTACCTTCAAATTGGTTACTCTTGAATCACATATCTGATGGATATTCAATTCAAACAGGGCTTCTAACAACGTTCTATTTCCACATAAAACTTTAGAAACCACGGCCCAGTTGATTCCATTTTTGCTGAAAAGCTCATCAAGATAATCAAAATTATCTTTAAGCTTTTGCTTGTTCATCGTCACAAACGCCATTATGCAGTAGTTTGTTTATATCTCATTTCGAGATATTTATTAGTAAATCCTAACTTTTCGTATAAATATTTAGCCGGATTTTCGGGCTCAACGTGCAGGGCGATATCTCCCTTAGCTTGTTTCATTGCTTCTTGCATAAGTCCTTTTCCTATGCCTTTTCCACGATAATCGCGATGAATGGCTATATAAACTAAAATGTTTTCGGGTATATATCCTTTCATTCCGGTGCGGTTAACTACCACAGCACCAATTACTTTCTCGTTTTCGGTAAGTCTGACAACATAACCACCAAAGGATTCTCCAATATGCAACGCATAATCCACTGCTTTTTCGATATCCGCTATCGGATCGCCAAACTCATCAAGATGGCCATATAAAAATGCCACAATTTCATTCTTTTGTTGTTCTTCAGGTAAATTTGTTTTGTCAAAAGTTTTAAAATCCATAATATATATAATTGATTAATACCCCCATTATAAAAAATTATTAACGCCCCCAACATAAGATTTCTAAATTTTCTTCTTCCCTTTGTTTTTATTTCTATTTTTACTTTCTGTTTTTGCCTTCAAATCTTTCAGTGAGATTTGTCATTCACTTAATTATATACCTGATTTTTATGATGTTATAAGCTATAATTCAACCACTTATGAAAAAGACAATTTTGCCGATACTTCTTTCCACTTTATGGATTTCCATCTCCGAATTTACCCGAAATGAATTTTTATTAAAAAATGGCTGGGTCGAACATTATCAAAGTTTAGGATTGATTTTCCCATCTGAGCCTATCAACGGTGCCGTTTGGGGTATTTGGTCCTTGGTTTTTGCCGTGTTACTTTTCGTAATCTCCCAAAAATTTAATTTTATCGAAACTACAATAATTGGCTGGTTTATAGGTTTTATAATGATGTGGTTAGTCATCGGGAATTTAATGGTTTTGCCTTTTGGAATTCTTTACGCAGCCATACCTCTCAGTATTTTGGAAGTTTTTGTTGCGGTTTTCATCCTCCGAAAACTATCCGCTAAATCTTAGTTTAATTCATTACTGCACAGATAATTAACTTGATAACGAAATAATCACCTAAAACACTTAACTATGAAAACTTATGGGTTCGGAGTTTTAATTCTCCTTGTTCTTTTTGCTTCCTGCTCCCGAAAATCGGAAAAGCTGCTCGAAGTAAATCCCGAATTTAGCACTTACATCAACGGTTTCACCAATGGCGAATTTCTGTCAACGGCAACTCATTTTACCGTTAGGTTGAATAATGTTCCTGATACGGATCTATTTGACAGCCTCCAAACTCCAAACCTTTTTAGTTTTAAACCTGCCATCGAAGGCCAAACTCGATGGATCGACAGCCGAACCTTAGAGTTCATTCCTTCCCAAAAATTGAAGTCAAATACCATTTATAAAGTTAGTTTTCAGGTTGGAAAACTTTTTAAAGTGCCTGATAATCTGAATGTAATGGAGTGGGAAGTGAAAACTCTTGCTCAATCGTTCAGCATCGAGGAAGGCAACCTGCTGACTTATCCCGATCAGATGCGATATTATCGCTACGAAAACAAACTTACAACTGCCGATAATGCTGAGGATGAGTTAATTGAAAAAATGCTTCAAGCAAAATTTGCCGGAAAATCTCTCAAAATCAAATGGAATCATGTTCCTAATAGCAATACGCATATTTTCTATATCGACAGCCTGAAACGGCAACCCGAAAGTAGCAAACTTATTTTGGAAATTAATGGTGAGTTGATTGATGCCGGCGATACAGAAAAGAATGAGGTGCGTATTCCGGGAGTAAACGAGTTTGAAGTGCTCAAGGTGGAAACGTCGATGGAGGTTAGCCAAACTATCACGATTCATTTTAGCGATCCGCTCAAAAAAAATCAAGACTTAAACGGAATTATCTATCTATCAAACGGTAACTCGCTGAATATTAATTATGAAGGAAACGTAGTTACAGCAGTGCCCGTTGGAAAAGTTGTGGGCGATGTTAAAATTCACATTCTCAAATCTATCCGCAACGCGCTTTCCTATCCGATGAAGAATGATTATGAGTTCGATATTCGGTTTGAGTCTTTAAAGCCTGCTGTGCGTTTTCCAGATAAAGGTGTCATTGCTCCTCAAAAAGATGGTTTAGTGATACCATTTGAAGCGGTCAGTCTCAATATGGTTGACGTTAGCATTATTCAAATTTATGAAGACAATGTACTCTTTTTTCTTCAAGAAAACGACTTCAACGAAAGCTCCAATATCCGAAGAGCAGGTAGATTAGTTGCACGAAAA
This sequence comes from Bacteroidales bacterium, assembly GCA_016937295.1. GTDB lineage: Bacteria > Bacteroidota > Bacteroidia > Bacteroidales > UBA1556 > UBA6267. Next base: position 9,772 of record JAFGWF010000051.1, on the reverse strand, counting down.
CGTATCGACTTGCGAAAATCCGGCTTGAATATTTCACGATGGAATAGCTTCAAAATCAATCTGTCCGACTTTGTCACTCCACAAGCCGGAGCAATCTATCGTATTTCTATTGATTTCAAAAAGGAGTATTCAGCCTATCCTTGCGAAACAACATTTGCTGCCAAATCTATTTCCTCAGAGGAGTACGACTTCGCCACAAAAAACGACATGAAAGATTATGACGAATACCAATACTATTACGATTGGGAATATGAATATGATTATCCTGAAGATTATCAATGGCGTGAACGCGAAAATCCATGTCATTCGTCTTATTATACCTCCGATAAGCGAACCTCCCGCAACCTTTTGGTTTCCGACTTGGGAATCATTGCCAAAGGTAGCTCCACAGGACAATTTGTGGTTGCGGTAACTGATATCGTTTCTGCGAAGGCCATATCAAACGCTAAAGTAACCTTGTATAATCTTCAACGTCAGCCATTAAGCTCCGGTTCAACGGATGGTAATGGCTTTTATCATGCTACTTTGAGCAGCAAACCATCTTTTGTTGTTGTCGAAAATGGCGACCAAAAGGGGTATCTAAAACTTGGGAGCAGCGATGCCTTAAGTCAAAGCAATTTCGATGTAAGCGGAACGGTGATGCAGGAAGGAATGAAGGGGTTTATCTATGGTGAACGAGGTGTTTGGCGTCCTGGCGACCCCATGTACATTAGCTTTATTTTGGAAGATAAATACAACCAACTACCGGATAATTATCCTATCCGTTTTTCTTTATATAATCCATCAAATCAATTAGTTGAGTCGCGAGTGGTTAAATTTGGCGTCAACGGATTTTACGCATATCATACCCGCACTCCTGAGGATGCTATCACCGGAAATTGGACTCTAAAAGTTCAGGCCGGAAATGCGGTTTTTTCGCGCACAATAAAAGTGGAAACTATAAAACCTAACCGCTTAAGGTCGAAAATCGACTTCGGAAAAGAGCTGTTAAATTCTTCCAAAACCACCAAAGAATTCCCTTTTACTGCTTCCTGGCTCCATGGCTCTCCGGCTGCCGGACTTCGCTATGACGTAATCTTGAAAGCAAGACCTAAAGCAACTACCTTCAATAAATATACGCAGTATAATTTTGATAATAAAGCTCATGAGTTTGAAACAGAGGAAATTAACCTTGCCGATGGCTATTTCGACAGCGAAGGAAAAGCCGGTTTTACGATAGGTTCGCATTTCGACAATGCTCCGGGATTTGTAGATGCAAATATGATTATTCGAGTTTTTGAAAAAAGCGGCGACTTCAGCATCACAACCCAGAATATTACGGTTTCTCCATTTCGGTATTATGCCGGAGCCCGAATACTCTCGAAAGGGGAAAGAGGTTGGTATGATATCAAGCAAAAGCAGCAGTTAGGAGTGATTGTAGTTAATGAAAATGGACGTCCGGTCTCTGAAAGGAATGTAGAAGTGAAGATTTATAAAGTCGATTGGCGTTGGTGGTGGGAATCACACGACAATCTTGCCCATTATATCCGACAAAATTCTCATTCTTTAGTTCAAAAGTTTAATGCAAAAACCAATGCCAACGGAACGGCAACTGTAAATTTTAAACTCAAACACAGCTCCTATCACGATAATGGTCGATATTTGATTGTCGTTAAAGAGTTGGGAAGTGACCATGTAAGTTCGTTTACCGCTTATTTTTCGGAATGGTATGGCAGCATAGGCGGAGTAGGTGAGGAAGCTAATATTTTGGTAATCAATTCGGATAAAGAAAAATACAATGTTGGGGAAACGGCTAAAATCAGTTTTCCTTCCTCAGCGGGAGCCGAAGCAATTGTAAGCTTGGAAAAAGGAAATGAGATTGTTGACATTTTCCGAGTGGCCACAACCGATAAACAAACCCAATTCGAAATTCCGGTAAAAACGGAAATGGCTCCCGGTGTTTATGTGAGCATTTCCTTAATTCAACCTCATGCTAATACCGCAAATGACCATCCTATTCGGATGTATGGCATTCTTCCCATCGAAGTTGAAAGTCCGGAAACAAGACTTAATCCGATAATCTCTATGCCTGAAAAATTAGAACCGGAAAAGGAATTTACGGTGAATGTTACCGAAAATGAAGGAAAGGAAATGACTTATACTCTGGCAATTGTGGATGAAGGTCTTCTCGACATCACTGCATTCCGCACTCCCGATCCGTGGAGTCGTTTCTACAGCCGCGAAGCGCTTCAAGTGCGCACTTGGGATTTATATGATTATGTGGTTGGGGCTTACGGTGCCAAACTCGATAACGCGGTAGCTGTTGGCGGTGGAGATAAAATTACCGATCCATCGAAGTCGAAAGCACAGCGGTTTAAGCCGGTAGTTTTGTTTAGCGGTCCGCACAAACTTGAAGCGGGTAAAACAGGAAAACATAGTTTCAAAATGCCCAACTACATTGGGTCGGTTCGGGTGATGGTTGTGGCAGGAAATCAAGCCGCTTATGGCAATGCCGAAAAGACCGTTCCTGTGAAAAAGGAATTGATGCTGCTGACTACGCTTCCGCGCGTGATTGGCCCGGATGAAGAAATAAACGTGCCGGTAACTATTTTTGCAATGGATAGTAAAGTGAAGAAAGTGACTGTAAGTCTTCAAACTAACAAGATGTTCGGCTTGAAGGGTTCAGTAAAACAAACAATTTCCTTTGATAAACTCGGTGAAAAAATAGTCTATTTCCCTGTGAAAGCTGCTCAGATGACCGGCAAAGGTGTGATAAATATTGAAGCTGTTTCAGGCTCTTACAAGGCTACCGAACAAATCGAAATTCCGGTTCGAAATCCAAATTTACCTCAGACTGTCGTTTATGATACCTTGCTTGCCTCAGGGAAAACCTGGAAAAAAACGGTGAAAGCTTTTGGAATTCCGGGAACAAATTCGGCACAAGTGGAGCTTGCCGGAATGGTGCCAATCAATTTGCAAAGTCGATTAGATTACCTGATTCATTATCCTTATGGGTGTTTAGAACAAACTATTAGTTCAGTTTTTCCCCAGCTTTACTTGAGTAGTATAATAAATCTATCAGACGATCAAATTACTGAAATTCAAGAAAATATAAATGCAGGTCTTCAACGATTGAGACGTTTTCAGTTGCCGAATGGCGCGTTCAGCTATTGGCCTGAAAGGGAATATTCGAGCGTTTGGGCTACCAACTATGCCGGACATTTTCTGTTGGAAGCCAAGGCCAAAGGGTATAAAATACCAGAGGATATGCTATCTGCATGGATTTCTTTCCAAAACCGAGAAGCTAATCAATGGACGAGATACGATTATCATAGCTCCGACATTGATCAGGGTTATAGACTCTATTTGCTTGCAAAAGCCGGAAAACCAAATACTTCGGCAATGAACAGAATGCGCGAAACCGACAAAATCTTTAACCGTGCCCGAATTCTTTTAGCAGGAGCTTACTCGGCAATAAATCAAAATACAGCTGCTTCTAAAATCCTTACTGAAATAAATTCTGATTTCAGCGATTGGAATTATAGCAGTTATGACTATTCTTTTGGAAGTGAAACCCGAGATAAAGCTCTGTATTTGATGATTCTAACTGACTTAGGAAGGAAAACGGAAGCCTTTGATTTAGTGAAGGAGATAGGCGATATTTTATCGTCAAATCAGTGGCTTAGCACACAATCTACAGCTATGTCGTTGATGGCAATCAGTAAGTTTTTCGATGGAAAGACTACCGATGGCAAATATGAAGCAACTCTCACTATTGATGGGCAAAAGTCGGAAGCAAGTTTTTCTAAAGCTCTGTACTCCAGTTCGATGATGGTGAATGATTTGAAGAATCACAAAGTTGAGGTTAAGAATAAATCGAAAAAGGATTTGTATGTTAAAATCAGCTTAACGGGCACACCTGCCGGCATGGAAGAAAAGCCGGAGAGCAAAAACCTAAGGCTAACTGTGGATTATGAGGATATGAGCGGAGTTCGTCTGGATCCGTCAAAGATTGCGCAAGGTACTGATTTTAAAGCTACAGTGACGGTTACTAATACCGGACTGTTGGGCGATTATTATAATATTTCCCTCACCCAGATATTTCCTTCAGGTTGGGAAATTATCAACAGCCGCCTTTTTGATTTGGGTTCTGACCAAAGCTTTCAGCCGGATTATATGGATATTCGTGACGACCGAATTTCGTATTTTATGTATTTAAGAAGCGGAAGATCAGTAAGTTTTACGGTAATGTTGAATGCAGCTTATGAGGGAAAATTTTATTTGCCGGCCATTCATTCGGGAGCGATGTACGATAATAAAATCAAGGCCGTTTTACCCGGTCAATGGGTTGAAGTAGTTCGTGCAGGGGTTAATTAGATGAGTGTGAATTTTAGGTCAGTAATTCCATTTCTAAGGAAATATTGGTGGGCATTTTTACTGTTTGTGGGATTTGTCTTCTACTGGTTTAGCCTACCTTCCACAGTTATCGACAAGCCCATGTCAACGGTTGTGTTGAGTAGCGATGGCCGATTGTTGAGTGCGCGATTGGCTGCCGATGGTCAGTGGCGGTTTCCTGCTGCTGACAGTCTGCCCGACAAACTGAAAACCTGTGTTTTATATTTTGAAGACCGCCATTTTTATAAACATCCGGGCATAAATCCTGTTTCTCTTGTCAAAGCCATTTCCCGAAATATAAAAGCCGGACGCACCGTAAGCGGAGGTAGCACGATTACCATGCAAGTGGCTCGAATATCTCTTGGCAACCGCAACCGAACACTAAAGAACAAGCTGCTCGAAATGATTCGTGCCACCCGAATTGAACTTTCCTACAGTAAACAGGAAATCCTTAGTCTTTGGTTGAATAATGCCCCTTTTGGGGGAAATATTGTGGGCATAGAAGCAGCCTCGCGGCGCTATTTCAACCGTTCTGCATTTCAGTTGAGCTGGGCTGAGTCGGCAACAGTAGCGGTTTTGCCAAATGCTCCATCCTTGATTTATATCGGGAAAAATCAAAAATTGCTTTTGGAAAAAAGGAACCGTCTGCTAAAAAAGCTTTACGATTATGCAGTCATCGACCAACTGACCTATGACCTTTCCATTGCCGAGCCTCTGCCTGAGAAGTTGTTTAGCTTGCCCAATATTGCTCCTCATTTGACCGATTTATACAACCGGAATTCCCAAAGGCATTTGATAAAATCGTCCATCGATTACAATTTGCAACTACGTATTGCTCAGACAGTTCAACCCTCGGTGGAAGAATTGGTTCAAACCGGAATAGGCAATGTGGCCATCTTGGTAGTGAAGGTGGAAACCGGAGAAGTGGTGGCCTATCATGGAAATCTAACCTCTCAAAAAAATCCCGCTGAATACGACCATTTTGTGGACATCATGCAAGCACCTCGCAGCTCCGGCTCTACCTTGAAACCCTTTCTTTACGCTTCGGCCTTCGACAGAGGATTGCTGATGCCTTCTACTCTTGTGCAAGATATTCCAACATTTTATGGAAATTATCATCCGGTAAATTTCGATGAACAATACTCCGGATTGTCACCCGCTGCTATGGCTCTTGCTACTTCGTTAAATATTCCTGCCGTTCGACTGCTACAGAGTGCCGGAATTCCACATTTTCATAAGCTTTTGCAAGATATCGGTTTCACAACGATAACCCAGAACCCTGATTTTTATGGATTATCGTTAATTCTTGGAGGTGCCGAAGTGACTCTTTTTGAGTTGACCGGAGCTTATTCTTCCATGGCGCGGGTGTTGAAAAACTATCACTCCAAAGGTTATCAGGCTTCGGATTGGCATTCTCCCATAATAACGAAAGAGAAAAAGAAAGAGGTTTTTAGCAGCAAACACGAAATCATTTCAGCCTCTGCTATTTACGAAACGTTTTACTCACTTTTAGATGCCAATCGTCCTGCCAATGAAACCGGTTGGAAACTTTTTAGCTCTACTCGAAAAATCGCTTGGAAAACAGGAACGAGCTTTGGCTTGCGCGATGCTTGGTCGGTTGGGGTTAATCCCGATTATGTGGTAGGCGTTTGGTCGGGAAATGCCAACGGTGAAGGCCGACCCGGCTTAACCGGACTGACCGTGGCCGCTCCTCTTATGTTTAAAGTATTCGACTTATTGCCGGAATCAGGTTGGTTTGAAAAACCCGAAGAGGAGATGATACGCCTGAAAATTTGCAGCAAAACTGGTTTTAAGGCAGGGCCTAATTGTTTGGAAACCAAAGAGATTTTAGCCGACCGCAATGCCGACCTAACTGCTGTTTGTCCTTACCATAAATTGCTCCATCTCGACTCAACTTTAAGCTATCAGGTGAACAGCAGTTGTGAATCCGTTTCTAATATTCGAACACAACCATGGTTAGTTTTTCCACCGGTAGAGGAATATTATTATCAACAGCAACACCATGATTATCAGTCGGCTCCGCCATTTCGATACGACTGTGCCGGAAATAGGGAAGCCGTAATGGAATTTGTGTATCCGATTTGGGGAGCAAAAATTACTCTGACGAAAGATATGGGTGGTGAAGAGGGAGAAATCATTTTCAAAGTGGCACATCGAAACAAATTAGCCAAAGTTTTTTGGCATTTAGATAATCAGTTTTTGGGCACTACCGAAAACATCCACGACCTGATGCTCAAACCTGATGTTGGTAACCATTGGCTAACGGTCACCGATCAAGAAGGAAACACTAAAACATTGAAGTTTAGTGTAGTAGGAAGTGAAGATTAGAGTTTTGAGAATTTTCGTGTAGTCTTCCCTGTATTTCCTTTAAGAGTTAGAAAATAATTTCCTGCGGGTAGTTTACTAATATCAATATGGTCCTTGAACATTGTAGTTAAAACTATTCTGCCTTCTATATCAATTATTTCTAATGAATTGAAAACCGTATTAGTTTCAATGTTCAGAATCTCGTTTGCAGGATTTGGATAGATACTGATATGGATGCTTAAATCGTTTTCTATGATTGATGAAGGGTTTTGAGCAGGTGGGTTATCTTCGAGAGTAATGTTTAAAGTATCTTTTAAATAGTTGAAAACAAGGGTAATTGTCTCATCACCTTCGGTAAGAGTATCTGACAAAGGAATGATTTGGATCGACTGATTTATTGTTCCCGGAAGGAAGGTAATACTATCAGTAAGTAATTGATAATCTGATCCGTTGTCTGCGGTTCCTGAGATTGAAAAATGGTAGGATATAGGAGTTCGTGCAGTGTCGGGAAGAAGAATTTCAATCAATAAGGATGTACTGTCTTCTTTAACGGTATTGGAGTAAGCCTTGGTTCCATTTGCTTGAAAATTATAGGTAAGAGGCAGGCAGCTAAAGGAGTTTTGTTTTAAAAACACGCCGGAATCATAAGCCGCATCGGCCACATCAGCAACAACAATTTTAATATGATAAGTGGCAAATGGAATCATTTCTACATACACAGGCAAACTTGTGGTGTAGCCATCAAATATAACCCCTAATCCACCGGTATTGTCAACATAATAGGCGCAATTTGTACAAGGGCCGGCACCTGAACTGCCGTTATTTACATTATTTATTGCTACAGGAGTATTGGTTGTTCCTGGAACAATTGCAATATTTTGGTTGGTATAATTACCACCGTAAGGATTTGGTCCACTAACAAAGAATCCAAAAACATCATTAAATGAACTGTTTACAAACTCAGGATATTCTTCTGATCCGAAAACATATTCAAAACTGATAACATTTGTATAAGGAACATAATCAAACTCAATAAAGGCAGCATCATAAGTGTTTACCGACCCGATAGTGCTACCAAGTAGAGAGTCGCCCGGAATATTAAAATTGTGAGTAGTAGATGCACTTTGATTCGGTCCATAAACATTAAAAATATTTCCGGTAGAAAGAATTATACCCATATCAATCGGAAAATTGTATTGACCGAGGCTAAAAAACTTCCCAAGATTTGATGGGGTTCCGGTCATGCTTGAAATCCCTGATGAATTGATATTGGAAATAGCAACGTAATTTCCTTGAAATAAATCATCTACATAGTAGGAGGCAACAGTTGAAGGGCAAACAATCTGCGAATGTCCATTACTAAAGAGGGCAATGACTAATGCAAAGAGAATTGTAAATTTTTTCATAATATTTGTTTTAGTGGTTAAGGGTATAAGATATATTTTGTATAAAAAGGTTGTCTGTAATGACTTAGTTTTGAAATTCTTAGGAAAAACAAAATAAATTGGAGCAATATGGAGGTTTTAATAATCATATAAAACAAATCTGAGTAAAAATGACAAGAATGTTTGTGTTAATTATTCAGCCGGTAAAGTTAGAAAAAAAAGTTTTGTTAAGCTAAATAAAAAACATTCGGTTTTATTTATCTTTAAAACATTTTATAACCATCTTTAAATGAGTCTTTTAAGAGAATTACTTAAATTTATATAGACACCAATGAAAGACTAACCCACATTCTTTGCCGTAAGTTTCTGAAATACATCTTCTAAGCGAGATTCTTCCTTGTTGAGTTGAGTTAGTGTGAGATTATTTTCTTTAGCAAATTTATAAATCTCTTCGGTGATATTTTCATCTTTCGTGGCGGCAATTTTGTACGAACCTGAGCCTGTTTCTTTGACTCGAAGAACACCTTTGATTTTCTTAAGTGCTTCCATATCTATAGCTTCTTTAAAGCCAACTAAAACGGATTCCTCACCTTGAATTAGCTGATTGATTTCGGATGTTTTGCCATCCGCAATGATCTTTCCGTTGTTAATTATTACCACACGGTCACAAACGGCTTCCACCTCTTGTAGAATGTGGGAAGAGAAAAGTACGGTTTTGCTCTCCCCGATTTTTCTAATCAAGTTGCGAATTTCAACTAACTGATTGGGATCCAATCCACTGGTTGGTTCATCGAGTATCAGCACTGCAGGGTCGTGAATGAAAGCCTGCGCCAAACCTACTCTCTGCCGGTATCCTTTTGACAGGGCCCCAATTTTTTTGTGCATTTCTTTTTTCAAGCCGGTGAGCTCAATAATTTCGGTGATGCGCTGGTTTAAGTTTTTGATATTGTATATCTTGCCAACGAACTTCAGATATTCAACCACAAACATATCGTGATAGAGTGGATTGGACTCCGGCAAATAACCTATACGACTTCTGACCTCCAAGTTTTGGGAATTGCAATCGAATCCGCAAACTTCCGCCTTGCCAGAATTAGAAGGAATATAGCAGCTTAAAATCTTCATCAACGTGGATTTTCCAGCTCCATTTGGTCCTAATAAGCCTACAATTTCGCCTTGTTCTATCTGAAGACTTACGGAATCTAAGGCTTTCTGTTGGCCATAAATCTTGGTTATATCTGTAACTTTTATCGACATAAATTTTAATTAATCTTTTTAATAATAAAACCACCTGCAATTAGATTATCACCCTGAAAAATAACGGCTGATTGTCCGGGCGTGATTGCCGAGACGGGTTTTGTAAACTCTACTCGTAAGACATCAGCACTATGATTGAAAATCAAAGCATCTGTGCCCGGGTCGTGGTGTCGAATCTGAACACTTACCTCCATGCCATCGGTTATTTGTGTTTGCTTTTGGAAATTTAGCTTGCCAACAAGCATGGCTTGCGAAAGGAGCTCTTCGCGCGGTCCGATAACTACACGATTGGTTTCGGGGTCAATATCATTGACATAGTAAGGTTCACCCATCGCAATTTCCAAGCCCTTCCGTTGGCCAATGGTATAAAACGGAAAGCCTTTATGTTTTCCAAGCACACGGCCATCGGAAGTAACGTAATCACCTCC
>JAFGWF010000287.1 GCA_016937295.1 Bacteroidales bacterium | reverse complement strand
TTCTCACTCCAAAAATTGGTTGCATCTGGCTGAATATTAATACGTTCAATAAACAAATTGCGCAAGATGGTTATAATCCTTTGATTTTAAGCAACTATGCTTTTTTGCGTGATTCTATGCCGGATGTTTTGCTGCGATTTGGACAAAACCCCGTAGTTTATTTCGCGGATTCCCTGGTTTTTAAACCGGAGATTCTGAAAAATGGCAACGCACAGAAATGGGTTTTTATTCCAGAGAAAAACCGGTCTGATTCCTTTAGTTTGGGGCACAATGATTCTGCTGATATTGTTTATAATCAGGTATTTAATCCTCATTTTATGGTATTTCAAAGTCAAACGACGACATCTCGGTTTTTGGTTTTTCAGCAGAATTTCTATACCGGTTGGCATTTGTTTATTGATGGAAATGCGGCAACATTTTTTAGAGTCAATCATGCATTTATGGGAGCAAAAATTCCCGCAGGTAGTCACAAGATTGAATGGGTTTTTCGCCCAAAAATGATTTTAATCGGCTTTTGGATTTCGTTGGTAAGTCTGCTTTTTTCCTTGATTATGATTTTACTGCCGGAAAAACGAACAACCGATTAAATGGAGTTTAAAGGATGTTTAAAAGAGTTTTTAAGGACGGTTTTCATCAAATGTTTTCTAAAACCTGCATTTTTTTGACCTACTTTTGCGGCCTAATCGAATATTAATTAAACTCATAACAATGATTAAAGAGAATATGGTGGTTAGTCTCAACTACCGCCTGACCCGTGACACAGCTCAGGGTGAACTAATTGAAGAAACCTATGGCCAACAGCCTCTAACTTTTATTTACGGCATTGGCATGATGATACCAAAATTTGAAGCTGAATTGACGGGTCTTCAACAAGGAAGTAAATTTTCGTTTGGCGTGCCTGCCGATGAAGCTTATGGCGTGAATGACCCTTCCATGATAGTCGATCTTCCTCTGGAGATTTTTAAACGTGAAGGTGAATTGGATAAAGAAATGTTGCAGGTTGGCAATGTTTTGCCTATGCAAGACAATCAAGGAAACCGAATGGACGGTATGATTACGGAAATGGGTGATGAAAATTTGAAAATGGATTTCAACCATCCTTTAGCCGGACAAGATTTGTATTTTACCGGTGATATCGTGTCGGTTCGTCAAGCTACTCAAGAAGAATTAGACCACGGTCATGTTCATGGCGAAGGCGGTCATCATCATTAAAAGAGCAACACTTTTTTAAAAAATGCTTCGTTATCAACGGAGCTTTTTTTTTCATTTTACTTTTGTTCTGATAGGGATAAAGTGAGTTAGAAAAATTTGCGAGTCTCAATAAATCGCCAAAAACTTTTTGAATGAGTTTACTCTTTATAAGCCAATAACTTTGGTTTAGCGATTCATAAATTCACGTATTTTTGTTTTTGTATCAATACATCTGTCCGACTTGAAATTATTTTCGAAAATACTACGGATACTCCGAAATATATTGCTGATATTCATTGCTCTGCTAATCAGTTTGTATTTTGTGTTTCGCTTGCCGATGGTTCAAACCAGAATTTCGCAGGCGGCGGCAAACTATTTATCCAAAGAACTTGGTACGGACATTTCACTCACCGGAATCGACATTTCATGGTTTTTGCAAGTGACCATCGAAAACCTTGAAGTGAATGACCAACATAATCAGCCCTTGCTCAAGGCAGGAAAAATCAAGGCAGGATATCAATCGTTTTCTCGAAAGAATGGTTCAATTGTTCTGCGTGATGTGGCGCTCAGTGATTTCCTTTTTGCCATTCGCATGTATTCCGGCGAGCATGATTTGAATTTACAGTTTTTAATAGATTATTTTGCTTCAACAGACGATACAACTTCCTCTGAACCAATGGCTTTTATGATTACTGAAGTCGAATTGCGCAATGGAAGGTTTATCTATGACATCGAAGATAAAACAAGAGTTGAGTCGGGAATGGATTATAATCATTTGGATTTGGATTCCATTTTTGCCGAAATTGAAAATTTTAGATTGGACAGCAATATGTATTTTGCCAAGATTCAACACCTTTCCGCAAATGAAATTTCGGGTTTTAAACTCACTGATTTTAAGGCTGATATTAAAACCGGTTCTAATGGTTCTACTTTAAACAATTTAGAGTTGTCAACCGATACCAGTTTCGTCAAAATGAATTTAGCTTTAGAGTATAGTCGATGGCCAAATTGGCTCGATTTTATTGATAGTGTGAGTCTTAATGCTCAAATCGACAGCATTAATCTCTCTCTTAATGATTTAGTTCCATTTTCAACTTCTTTAGCAAATAGCAATATTAGAGTAGCTGCCAATGGCGAAGTTAAAGGTCCTGTGTCGAACCTAAAACTGCGTAATTTTAGTTTTTCTTCTAATCAAAATACGCGTTTTTTTGGTCGGGCAAATATTTCAGGTTTGCCAAGTATTGAAAAAACTTTCTTCGATGTGAAGATGAATGAGTTTGTAACTAATACTGTTGATATTGAAAGTGTTATACTGCCTGGTGGAGAAAGAATTGATTTGCCTGACAATTTGCGAAGCCTGCAAACCATGTCCATTAAAGGTCGTTTTACCGGTTTTTATAATGATTTTGTTTCTAATGCAACTTTTCAAACCGGATTGGGAAATATTACCACGGATATCCTGATTAAACCGCTAAATACGAGTAAAAAAATCGCTTACAATGGAAGTATGAAGCTTTTCAATTTTAATATTGGTGCGTTGATTTCAGTGCCAAATATCGACCAACTAACTCTTAATGGTGTTTTTGACGGGCAGGGTATTGATATGGATGCTGCGGCAATTGTGGATGTGAAGATTCCTAATATTCGTATTGGGGGTTTTACATACAAAAACTCAGTCATTGAAGGCAAATTGGCCAATAGAATTGTAAATGGTTTTGTTTCATCTGCCGACAGTAGTTTTAGTTTAACCATTGACGGATATTACAATTTTGCCGATACTTTGCCGGTTTATCGTTTTTCGGCCAATGTTCAAAATGCTCGTATCAATCGGCTTATGCTTTCTCATTCGGACAGTCTTGGAGTGATAAGCGGCAAAATTGCTGTGGATGCACTTGGTAACAATGCCGATAATCTTCAAGGACAAATCAAAATTGATAGTTTGTATTATTATCTGAAAAACCGAACGTATGTTGGTGATAGCGTGTTGGTTATGGCAACAGGGTCCAACGACAACCGAAGTTTGGTTTTAAATTCAAAATATGTTGATGGGTTGATTGAGGGACAGTTTCGCTTTGCCGATTTAGATAAAATTTACTATTATCTCATGGAAAATTTTCTTCCGGCTACCTTCAATAATGAAAGTGCTGAGGCTAAGTTGAGCTCAATAAAGAATCTTGATTTTGTTTACGATTTCAACTTCAAAAACACTTCTGATTTGTTCTCAATTTTCTATCCTGATATCTATCTTGCCAATCAATCGAAGCTTAACGGTTTTTTTGATGCCGAAAAAGATTCGCTAAGTTTGGATTTTATTTCAGAAAAAATTGTCTATCAATCTGCTTCTCTCGATAATTTCAGCTTGAAATTGGCCAACAAACGCGATACTTTCCAAATTGAAACATCTGCAAACAAGTTCTATTTGTCGAAAGGTTTTTTTTATGATTCATTGGTTTTCAATCCCATGATTTATCGAGATAGTATTCAGGTGCTTCTTTCTTTAGGTAAGGAAAATAATACATCGAATAAAATATTTGCCAATTTTGGTTTGCGGGTGGACGGATTGGACGACATTAAAGCGTCATTTCACGATTTGTCTCTTTGGGTGAATGATACTAACTGGGTGGTTGACCAAACCAATAGCTTTCATTATGGAAATCATTTTCTTAAAGTGGACGATTTTTATTTACAATCTGGGCTTAATAGTCTGACAATTAATGGATTGATTTCAGATAATCCTGATGATAAGCTCTATATTGATTTTATGAATTTTGATCTTAGTTTTTTCAATTTTTATCTCAATCAGTATTTTGTTGATTTCAAAGGTAAGCTTTCAGGGAAGTTGGCCGTTTGGGATTTATGGAAAAATTTAAATTATTCAGCGGAGTTTGGCATCGATGGCTTTATGTTTAACAATACGTTGTTAGGACAAGCCAAAATTAGCAGCTTTTGGAACGAACTACGTAACGGCATTGCCATCAATATGGCTACAGAGCTTCGTGGCATCAGTGGCAATAAAGATTTGGTGGAGATTAGCGGTTATTTGTTCCCTGAAAAAGAAGAGGATAATTTAGATTTGAGGGTTTATTTAGATGATTTTCCCGTGGAGTCGATGCAGCCGTTTCTGTCGAGTTTTGCCTCCGAAATCAAAGGAACAGCATCCGGAAAGTTGAATGTTTCCGGCACTTTTGCAAAGCCTCTTTTAGCCGGAAAACTCAAAACCAACATTCCTAAATTGGTTGTCGATTACACCAAAACTACTTATGCTTTTCAAGATGAAATAGAATTCACCCACAATTATTTGGGAATCACCGATGGAAAAGTGAAGGATTTGCAGTATAAATCCGGCGAGGAGCATTCCGGAAAATTAAACTTTAAACTTTTTCACGAGAGCTTTCAAAACATGAGATTGGATTTTAAAGTGGAGCCAAACCGCATGGATTTGCTCAATACAACCAAATTGGATAACGAACTTTTTTATGGAAATGCAGTTGGTACAGGTTCGTTTGCCATAACCGGACCTTTAAACGATTTGTATTTTAATATCGACATTAAACCATTGAAAGGTAGTAAGATAGCTATTCCAATGTCGGAGACCGCCTCTGTTGAAAATAGTGAGTTTATCACGTTCATTATCAGAGATTCCAGTTCGCTTGCCCTTGACGAGGAGGAGGAGGATGATTTTGCAATAACGATGGATATGCGTTTCGATATGACGCCTGAGGCAACTGTGCAATTAGTAATGGACGAAACTGTTGGCGATATTATCACAGCTAATGGTGAGGGAATTATTCGGATAAATGTCGATAAGCAGTTCAATGTGAATATGTATGGAAGCTACACTATTGATAAGGGCGATTACCTTTTTACAATGCAAAACATCATCAATAAACGTTTTGTTCTTGATAAGGGCGGCACTATCACTTGGGAGGGCGACTTGTTGGATGCTCGGGTCGATTTGAGTGCCATTTACCGAACGGAAGCAAAATTGTACGATTTGTTGCAGATGATTGATACTTCTGATATTTACAAACGGCGTTCAAAAGTGGATTGCATAATTAATATTGGCGGTAGTTTGGCGGCACCTGACGTTAGTTTTGGAATCAATTTGCCCGACGAAACTGTTGAAACTCAAGAAAAAGTGAATATGATTTTATATACCAGCAGTGGTTCGTCGAATATGGATATTATGAATAAAAACTTTATAAGTCTATTGATGTTGGGTAAGTTTCAAGCGCCAAGTGGTTTTAGTCAGGGCGTAAATCCAAATGCTTTGGCTTCCAATGCTACGGAAATGCTTGCCAGTCAGATGAGTAATTGGCTAAATAAAATGTCGGATGATATCGATATCGGTCTCACGTGGAATCCTGGAGATGAAGCTACGAGTCAGGAAATTGCTGTAGCGCTTACCTATCAAGCATTTAACGACCGACTTCTAATTGATGGAAAGTTTGGTACCGGTGGTGAAAGTAAAACCGGTGAATCTGAAACGCGTATTGTTGGTGATCTTAATTTGGAATATGCCATTACTAAAGATAAAAACCTGAGAGCCAGGGTTTTTAATCGAACAAACTACGATGATCCTCTCACCCGTAAAGCTCCTTATACTCAAGG
>JAFGWF010000050.1 GCA_016937295.1 Bacteroidales bacterium | reverse complement strand
TATGCAGAAATCATCGAATCGTCGAAAAATTTGACCACCGCTGAGCCTCATGTTGCTGAGGCTTGGAAACAAAAAGGAGCCGAATCGAAAAGCCAAATGCTATTGCTTCCCCTACTGACCACCGACTGGGATCAAGACTGTTATTATAATCTTTACGCCCCATCCGACATGGGAGGGCCATGCAGCCATGCTTATGCCGGTTGTGTTGCTACCTCAATGGCAATGGTTATGAAATACCACAACTATCCCGCTACCGGCTTTGGGTCACATAGTTATACGCACCCAAATTATGGAACTCTTTCTGCGAACTTTGGCGCAACAACCTATAGCTGGACCAATATGCCAAACCAGTTATCGTCAACCTCATCACTGATACAAAAACAGTCGATTGCTCGTTTAATGGCCGATTGTGGCATTTCGGTGGATATGAATTATAGTGCAAACGGTTCGGGATCGAATATAGCTTTTTCGGCAGATGCGTTTTCGAATTATTTTAGATATAATTTTGCTTCTAAAGAAGAAACTGCTTCTTCTTATACCACTGCCGAATGGATTCAAATACTTCGCCATCAGCTTGATAATAATATGCCATTAGTGTATAGCGGCATCGACTATTCGGTTGGTTATGGTCACGCTTGGGCTGTTGATGGTTACCAAGGAAGTTCGCATTTTCACATGAATTGGGGCTGGAGCGGCTACAATAATGGCTATTTTCTTCTTTCATCACTCAACGTGAATGGCTATTCGTTTAACGATGACCAAAGTGCTGTTTTTAATGTTAAACCGGCACAGTCAGGATGTGGAATCACCAATTTCATCACAAAAAATGGCCGAATTGAAGATGGCAGCGCAGTGAATAATTATAGCAACAACCTGAATTGTTCCTACACGATTGACCCCGTTTCAGGAAATATTGTTGTGCTGACATTCAGCGAGTTTAATACGGAATTTAATGCCGATTTCGTCAGGGTTTATGATGGCACTTCCGCTTCAGGAACTTTGCTTGGCGAATTTTCAGGAACTAATTTACCACCGGTTTTAGTTGCAAATAGCGGCGCGATGTTTATCACTTTCACAACCAACGGCAGCGTAAACGCATCAGGATGGAAGGCTTCATGGAGTCAAACCATGCCGGTTTATTGCACTAATACAAAATTAATTACCGATATTTTCGGCACATTCGACGACGGCAGTGGCTCAGCAAATTACCTGAGTAATACGCAATGCAAATGGCTTCTCAAACCTTCAGGCGCTTCAACGGTGAGCTTGGTTTTTCATCATTTCGATGTGCATTCCTCCGACCACTTATATGTTTATAATGGACCGAATACAGGCAGCAGCCTGATTGGCTCCTATACCGGAGCAAACCTACCTGCAAATATCAAATCCACAGGAAATTCAATGTTGCTCTATTTTGTAACTAATGGTTTATATGTTAGTCAAGGTTGGGAAATTTCATTTTTTAAAGATGCGCTGTCCATCGATGAAAAATCTGCTCAAAACAGCTTGATAATTTTCCCAAATCCCGCTAATAATTTACTGAATATCAACATGAAAGAATATGAGGGAGAAATTAATATTGAAGTGTTTTCGGCGCAAGGTATTTTAGTGAAAAGTTTTGAGACAACACTTCATAAGGATGAAGTCTATCCCTTAGATATTTCCAAACTAAACCAAGGTATTTATCTATTAAAGGTGATGAGTAATCAAGGTTTTTCAACAAAAACCTTTATTAAGAACTAGTCGCCTAAATTGTTAAATTATTTACAATCTACCATGACTATCAAAGTTATCTTCTTAATTTTCGCCATCTCTTTTTTATCATTTCAAATTAAAGCTCAAGAAAGCCCAATCCAAAAAGCGAGTGAGTGGGCTATCCAATTCGCTACTGATTTTTCGGAAAAAAATGCCGATTTTTATCAGGTTCAATCAGTGATTCCTTATATTTACCATGGTGAAACTACATTCTATATAGTTAATTTCGAGCAAAATAGAGGATATGTTCTTGTTTCAACGGAAGCCAATAGCTTGCCTATAATTGGATTCGTCCCCGATTCCAAGTTTACCAATGTTTCGGCTTTGCCGGAGGCGATGCAAATAATGTTGAGCGATTTTGCCAAACAAGTTATAGAGCTTCGTAAATCGAAAAATCCGGCTTCGGAACGAGTGATAAAATTCCGAAAAAAACTCAAACAATCCGGCACTTTGAAAGGTTCGCAACAGAATGTGAATCCGCTATTAAGTTCTATTTGGAGTCAGGGATGTTATTTCAACGACAGCACACCTTTCGACCCGGGAGCGCAATGTATGCACGCAGTTACAGGCTGTGTTGCTACAGCAATGGGGCAAGTGCTTTATTATCATCAATTTCCACCACGAGGTTCCGGCTCACACAGCTATCAGTCGGCTTATGGCTTACTTTCAGCCAATTTTGGGAATACGGTTTATGACTGGCAAAATATGGCCGACACCTTAAATTCGCAATCACCCTCTGCAACGGTCGCGGCTGTTTCACAGTTGCTTAGCCATTGTGGAATCGCCGTGGATATGATGTATTCTGCCGGAAGTTCGGGCGCATATTCTGAAGATGCTTTGCGCGCTATGGTACACTATTTTAATTATAGCCCTCAAACACAGATGCTTTACCGCGACAATTATGTGGATACCATCTGGGAGATGATGGTGCGGCAAGAGTTGGACTCCATGCGCCCGCTTTATTATGATGGAAGTGGAACGGGAGGTCATGCTTTTGTTTGCGATGGCTACCAAAACAATCATTATTTTCACTTTAACTGGGGATGGAATGGTTCGAATAATGGTTGGTTTTTATTATCAAATCTGAATCCCGGAGGTATGTATTTCGGGCAATATAATTCTGCTTTCTTTGGCTTAGAACCCCAATTACCAGTCGCTTGCTCCGGCATAACCGACACGTTAACTACCGCTCACGGACATATTAATGACGGCAGCTCCTATCAAGATTATTTGGCAAATACCGACTGTTCGTGGTTGATTCAGCCTACCGGAGCAGTTTCTATTTCTCTTGATTTTTATACTATGAATCTCGCCACTGACGACACATTGTACGTTTATGCAGGTTCCAATTCTTCAGCTCCTTTAGCGAAAAAAATTACCGGAGACAGTCTGCCTGCCTCAATGTTAATAAATTCGAGTGCGGTTTATTTTCGTTTTGTAACGAATAATCAAAACCAGGGCGAAGGTTGGTCGGCTTCCTACAGAGCTGAGTTTTGTAATGGTTATCAGCAAATTACATCTTCAACAGGAACTATCAGTGATGGTAGTGGGAATTTTCTTTATAACAACAGCACCGACTGTTTTTGGCATATCAATCCATCTCAAGCAGCTCCGATACGATTACATTTCACAGAGTTTCGCACCGAAGCAGGATATGATTATCTTAGAGTTTACGATGGCTCTTCAACGAATGCTCCTTTGCTTGGCGTTTTTGATGGCAGCACAATTCCAAACGATTTAACAGCTTCAAGCGGCGAAATGTTGATTCACTTCAGCACAGACGGTGGCGTAGTGGATCAGGGCTGGTCGGCAACGTTTGCGGTTTGTGAAAATTTGCCTCAGATTATTTCCTCAAAAAACCAGTTTTGCACAGGTGATTCGGTTGAACTAAAAACTACAATTTCAGCCAATTCCATCGAATGGTTTGGCAATAATCAACTTATTGGCTCCGATACCGCAACGATGATTTTTACCGGTGGTAATTATTTTTACACTACCAATCGCATTCTTTGCGGCACCGACACATCAGATATTATCCAAATTATGGAACATGGTTTACCTCAGTTTTCCCTTGGTACGGATACTTTTGTATGTCAACCTACTGCTAACTTCAATAACTGGATTCTTCCGTCTGATACAAATGTGTTTCATTTTATTCATTATCAATGGAATACAGGAGATACTACTCCTTTTATTCTGATAAAAAATCATCTGCCAAACTTTATTGCAAACGACACCACAATTGCTTTTATACTTTCCGTTATCGACAGCAACCTGTGTGGAAATTCTGATACCTTAGCTGTAAATCTGTCCCTTTGCGCTTCAATAATGGAAGCTGAATTCTCCAAACTTGAATTGTTTCCCAATCCTGCTACCGATTATTTACAGTGGAAATATTTGGGAGACCAACCAGTTTATTTGGAGATTTTCGATTTAGAAGGACGATTAGTAAAAAGCGGAATACTCAAGGAAAATCAGGGGATTTTGGACGTATCAACATTAAATTCAGGAATTTTCAACATTCGTTTGAGTGCCAATAAAACTTTTGAAGTTAGAAAATGGATTAAGCTTTAGTCTAGTTGCAGAGTTCATCATTCATTGAGGATGATTCTAAAAGTTGTGCCTGCGTCCGGTGCGCTTGATTTTACGAATATTTTTCCGCGATGATAGTTGGCGATAATCCTTCGAGCTAAAGACAAACCAAGCCCCCAGCCTCTGCTTTTGGTTGAATATCCCGGATTGAAGATTACTTTATATTTCCCCTTTGGAACGCCTTTTCCGGTATCCGTTATGTCGATAATCACTTTGCGCCCTTGCGAACTTGTTGCAATGGAAATCAACCCTTGACCATCCATGGCGTCTAAGGAGTTTTTCAAAAGATTTTCCATTACCCAACTGAACAGCAATGGGTTAATCTTAGCCGGACAGGACGATTCTTCGGTTTGAAATTCATATTTTACCCTACGCGGACTCCGTATTTTCATATAATCAATCACCTCCGCAATTACGGAATTGATGTCGGTTCGTGCTAAAACCGGCTTGCTGCCAATCTTTGAAAAGCGCTCCGAAACATGCTGTAAACGAACAATATCTTTCTCCATTTCAAGGGCTTCCATACGACTCTCCTCTTTTTCTTTGAGAATTTCGATCCAGCCTATAAGCGAACTTATGGGCGTTCCTAACTGGTGAGCCGATTCCTTTGCCATGCCTGCCCACACTTGGTTTTGTTCGGCTTTGCGCGAAATGGAAAATAGAATATAAGCAATCAACAGAAACAGCGCAATTACAACTAACAGAATAATAGGAAAATAGCGAAGCTGAGTTAGAAGAGGAGAATCTTGATAATAAATATAACTGGTGCCAAATTCGGGCATTTCAACCGTGATGGGGCCATTGCTTTCGGCGATAAGCTTTTCGAGATTCGTGGTGTCGATTTGGCCGCCTTGAGAAATAATATGAGTTCGTGTAGAATCCAAAATAACCACCGGAGTAGAAACGCTGTTTTCTACAACTTCATCCAAAAATGACTGCACTAAGTCGTCTAAAGTATGTTTCAATTGCGAAAAGATTCTGGAATCCTGATAGTAAATATATTGTTGTAAATCGCTGAAAATATTAGCAACAATAGGTGGGTAGGTGGTAAAATTTTCTAAGGTTTTTCCGGTTAAAACAGTGATGGTATCAAACGCTGCATCAAGATTGTTTTTTGCCACCACAACACCGTTTATATCTGTAACAATGACCGGAATATTATCATTTCCGGAGATAATGTCGGTGTAGAATTTGATATCGCTTTCGTAATCGGAATCAATAAAACGCTTGGTGGCCTCGCTCCAAATTTGCACCGACTTGCGTTCCTGACGTTGCAGGTCGTCGAAAAGCAGTTTTGTATAATTTACTAAATGAGCCTTACGACTGATGGCTTTTGCCCAAATTTCAACTGCGGCTTTTTCTTCCCTTGCAATTTTACGAAGGTAATTATGTGTAAACCAGGTGCTAACAAGGATAATTAATGCAGCAAAGACGAAAAGGAAAATCTTCCAACTATTCTTATGACTGTAGATATTCATTGGGATATGATTAAGCTATATCCAACGGCGTTTTTTGAAATATATTAGTAGCAAGATAATAATAATTATCAAAAATCCACCGATTCCTAAAAAAACTAATTTATGATTTTGAAACGGTAAATCCACGTTCATTCCATAAAGGCCGGTGAAAAAGGTAAGAGGCAACCAAAGTGCGGAAAAAACCGTAAGTATCTTGATGATTTCGTTGGTTTTATTAGTCTGCAAGGAGTCGAAGGTTTGAGCTAAACCCTGAATCAATTCTTGGTAATCTTCGATGCTGTCCCACATTTTTTGGTACGCATCAAGCACGTCACCCCAATAGTTTTCCATATTTTCGCTAAACCCTTTGACTAAACCGGATTCAAACTTTTGAAAGAGGCGCAACTGAGGTTTGAAAGTGGTGTTGAGTAGAATCAGATTTTTTCGTGTAACAGAAATGTCCTCGATAATGTTTTCCGGCTTTCTCTTAAACATCTCAAGGCTAATTTTTTCCAAATTATCTTCTATCATGCGCAGCAGCCTGAAACTATCTTCCATCAAAGCATCAAAAATGGTGTAGAGCAAAGCGTCTGAGGTGTTGTCTAATTCCTCCACATCAATTTCGGCGTGGGTTTTTGTATCTTGAAAAAGCTTGCGAATCACCCAATGACTTTTTCCAATGGTGATGATATAGTCAGGGCCCCAGAAAATCTTTACTTCCTTGGTTTTCACAAATTTAAGCTCCTTGTCAAAATAAGGAAAATGCAGAATCAAAAAACGGTAATCTTCGTAGATGTCTATTTTTGGCCGCTGCACCTTAGCTTGGCAGTCTTCGATATCTAATGAGTGGAAATCGTATTTCGACTGGAGAAAATCCATAGCCTCATCGGTAGGATCAGGAATATGAATCCAATGAAGGTGGTCAAGACTTAAAATATTAATGTTTTCAGGAACCTGCATAGAAATTTAGCTTAAGTGAGTTTGAAAACGGTCACAAAAGTAGTAAAAATAAGAAAACCGATTCAGATTCTTTTTCCTTGGCAAAAATGCTTATGCGTATTAGTTTTAAGATATAAACATCGACTGACGATAGTCCGGTGATATAGTACCTCAGCATGAATTTGACTTAAATATTTCTCCCTTCATTTGTTTCACATCTTCTCACGGATGTAAAAGTTATTGATATACTGATGATTAGATGTGAATTAAAAAT
The DNA here is from genome assembly GCA_016937295.1 of Bacteroidales bacterium. Classification (GTDB taxonomy): domain Bacteria; phylum Bacteroidota; class Bacteroidia; order Bacteroidales; family UBA1556; genus UBA6267. Next base: position 9,782 of record JAFGWF010000050.1, on the reverse strand, counting down.
CTCGTTCTACATCAAAACAGATATTTATTTAAATTTTACTATCTACAATTGCTCTAAAAATTATAGTTCATTGTAAACTGAAACTTGATATTGTCGGCTGATTCGTCGTTGGTCACTTTCCCTTTGGCGTTGATTCCTGTTAGCTCCTCAGCAGTGATACCATTAGCATTTCCTTTCGCATAGCTTGCCGTGGAATATTCCACCTCAAAACCAAAATCGGTTTTGTTGGAAATGAAAACAATCCGGGGTGAAAAACGCATCATATTTCGCACGTTTCCCCATCGTCCGGAGAAACTTCCGGCAACGATATCTTTGCTTGCTCCAAAATTTTCGGAATAACCTGCAAATAAACCATATTTGATTTTTTCTCCTGTGGTACAAAAGTCAATCCATGCCGATGCCACATTGAAAGGCACAAACTCGGTATAACCCTCTGTAACCTGTTGATTTGTAGGGTTTTTATTATCCACCTGAGCATATCCGCCCATCATCACCGCGTGGTCATCCATTTGACCATATTTTCCATAAGCTCTGATTATTACAGGTTTGGTGGTCATTTTAAGATATGCAATAATAGACAAACCTTGAGCTAAAGCATCGGAAGTATAAGTTTGAGGATTTCCGCCGGCATCAACACCGGTTGTGGTCAATGAGGGTTTTAGAGTCAGATAATTCACTCCTGCACCGGCAGCAAGTTTTTCGGATTTATACTGAAACTGTAAATGTAACTCAGGAAGTCCTGAATTTTGAGCTGCACCAACAGGAGCCACACTCACAAAATGTCCTTGACTCATTATCGCTGCAAACAACGACGCTTTGGATGAAATCGGATAAGTAAAACGAATCTGCGGCACTCTCGATAAAGGATTAAATGGAACTCCGGTATTGAATGAAACCGTTCCCGGATAACAATCAGTCACAAATATCGGATGCCAATACATACCGGATAATAGCTTAGCTTTTTCCCACTCGAAGTGCAGATAAGCGTGGCGCGCTCGGAATGCAAACTTATTTGCTGCGCTTATTCCTAAAAAATCGGCTTCAATAAATCCGTAAGTTTTTGCGCCAAAAGCTTTTGGTCCATAAATTTTCATGTTCACCCGAGTATTCAAAATGGCCATATTGAAATTTGGATTGGCATTGATGTCATTATTCTGAAAATCGTATAAAATCGGTAACGGAACCAAACTAAACTGACTTTCACCACGTGCAGAAGAAATCTGCCGAGTGTTGAACATCAAATCGTTACGGATAAAACCACCAAATACAATCTCAATGGCTTTCGGTTTTTCCTGCCCAAAAAGGAGGAAGGGTAATAATATTATTAGTACACCAATTTTTAAGCTTTTCATTTGTAGATTTTTTAAAGGTTATTAATTCAATTTTCGTTTCTAATAATCTATTTTTCAGGAGGAAAAAGTTTTTCAATCACACCTTTTCTCCGAATAGGTTGGTTTAACAAAATGTTCAGATTATTCTCAGCATCCAAATTCTCGCTCCAGAGCTCAAGAGCAATCTTATAGCAACGAGCGGCTTCCTGATAATCTTCTAAATGTCGGGCAATTACGCCGCGATTTGTATAAGCTACCGAAAGTCGCCTATTCACTTCTTCGCGGGCAGTTTTAATTTCTTTGATTCGTTTTTGGAGTGCTTTCTCTCTGCTTCGCAAATTCGATTCAGAAAAACCATCAAAGAAATCTTTCCTGACTTCCGATTCTAATTGAGAGTCATTAAGATTTTGAAATCTTGTGTTCCAAATTTGATAACCTTCAAGAGCCTTTGTCGAATGCGCATTTGCCAAATTTAATAAATCGACAAAATTATAATTTTGAAAGCTATCCGGAATTGTCATGGTTTTCGCCGAATCTCGAAAAAGCGCAATAGTAAGCATAATTGCCGACCTGTTATTCTCAACAACTGATAACTCATAAGAATTGCGATAATGAGGCACCTGCTGATACACGTTTTCAATTTTGTTCAGCAGGTTCAACAAGGTTACGAAATCGTAGCTTGATGTCGTCTCGTTATAGGAAGAATAATATTCGCGCGCGGCTATGACTCTTTTGTCAACTTTCTGGTTTTCAAGATGATAATAAGTCAGGCCAATGGTAATTGAGATTACCGAAATAAGGATAAGAATGAGGATAATTTTATGTTGTGACTTCATCTGTAAATATCTCATTTATAACACTACACTTGCGAGATTTCTGTTGACGAATATGGAAATTTCACGACTAAAAAAATCATTACAGAACGGGTTTAAGAATGTACTTGCTCAATTAAGAATTTCCTGATTTCTAACGGTGTAGGCTTCGACAATTTAGCCACAACTATATGCGTCAGAATGGACAGTGGAGCCCCAATCCAAGCAAAGTACCAAGGGCCAAGCCAATAGCTAACCTCACTTGCAAAGGGCAAAATCACACCTTCCTGCCCAAGTATAAAATAGATTATAGAAATGGAGGCGACCAACATTCCGGCAATAAGTCCGGCGATAGCACCGCCACGGTTCGAGTCGGACCACCAAATCCCGAGAAGAAACAACGGAAAAATTGTTACTCCTGCCAACGAAAAAGCAACAGCAACTAATTGACCTATAAGTGCATAGTTTTGTAGGGCAAGAAATCCAACAATCACCGACATAAGGATAGTACCAAGACGTGCCATTTGCAATTGTTTCTTAGGAGTTGAATCCGGATTAAACACTCTGACATATAAATCGTTGGAAAAGGCTGATGCTCCTGCAACTAAAAGTCCGGAAACCGTACTGAAAGCAGCCGACACTCCGCCTGCAGCCAAAAGGCCGACTATCAAAGGATTAATATTACCCAGCTGTGCAGTATAAACAACGATAGCGTCTTTGTTCAAAGCACCAATTTCGGGATGAGCAGAAAGCACTTTTCCCAAGGCCGAATAAACCGGGGCGCACCAATAGAGTATGCAAATAAAGAACAATCCCCACACAACCGACCAACGAGCATCTTTTGCCTTAGGCACAACATAGAATCGCTGAATGACATGTGGCAAACCGGCAGTTCCAATCATCAGGCTAAATACCACTGCAATCCATTGGAAAAAAGTGCTTCCTGTGGCCGGATCCCATGGCATGGCGTATTCCGGCGAGGGTACAATGGCAAACTGATGCCCCATGCTATTAACCAATTGTGAAGTTTCGGCCAATGGAATTCCATGAACAATGTCGGAAACGGTTGAGCCATAGCCGATAGGAGGAATCACCCAGAAATAATCGAATTTGTATAATAAAATGAAAAGTGGGAGAAGAAAAGAAATGATGATAATTACATACTGAATCTGCATGTTTTTGGTTACGCCAAGCATACCACTAATTAAGGTGTAAGCCAGAACTACGGTAGAGCCAATGATAACTGCCCAAAAATAGTCGATACCAAGTACCCATTTGAACATTAAACCGATGCCGGCAAACTGACCAACACAGTAGGCTATCGAAATCAGGATAGCAATGATGGCACCTGTTGCGCGTAAACTTCTACTGTAATAACGGTCGCCAATGAAATCGGCAGCGGTATATTTTCCATATTTCCTGATTTGGCCGGCCATTAAAAGCAATAATAGAACATATCCGCCTGTCCAACCGACAACATAAGAAAGTCCCTGATAGCCAACACCGTACATCAATGCCGCCATTCCTAAAAAGGAAGCTGCACTCATCCAGTTTGAAGCTATAGCCATTCCGCTACCTACTCGTGAAATGCTTCTTCCGGCAGCATAAAAATCGGATGTGTCTTTGGCTTTGAAAACGATACCTACGACAATGAAAAGAACTAAAATTGCAATGAGAATTATGGCGGGACCAATTTTGAAACCTTCTTCAAGTTGGGTTGCCGCTGTAGCGCCAAATATCTGCGATACGGATGCTAATAATACAAGAGTTGATAATAATTTCTTCATAATTAGTTTTTTACATGTTTTCATTTACGGATAACTTCTTGTGGTTTGCATCGGTTCGAATGCAATAAAGCCAGCATAAAAAGACGAAAAGAACCAATAAAAAGACGGCTGTGTAGAAATAATGAAAGGGGAATCCAATAAAATTCCAGTCCGTCAAGAAAGATTGGTTATGAGTCGTATATTTTTTCATTGCCGCATGTATAACCTCAAAATCTTCAGCAGATGCCGGATCTGTGAATTCAGGTTTTAACGAAAAGGCAATCATTAGTGAACGGACATCTGAAGGCGATAACCCTAAAAGATGTGCAGCAGCGCTATTTAACCTGTCTCGCTCAGCGATATATTTCTCATCTCGAATATCCTTAATCTCTGTTTGCAAAACTTGAAATTCGGAAAGCTTGGCACTAAAATCCTCCTTTTGCTCGTCCGTTAACTGTTTGAAAAAGGCAGATGAAAATGCGTTTTGCAGCACCTCTTTTTCTTTGGGTGCAACAAACACTTTTGACAGCACAGTCAAGCAATTAAGAGTATAGGTTTTTAAGTCAGTTTCTGAGGCAATTCCTTGACTGACAGAAGGCAACACTTGCTCAAATTCAACTAAAACCGGTTCAGGAACTGGTTTCTCGACCACACGAAGAAGAATTTGAAATCCAAAAACCGCAACCGCCCAAATGGATATTAAAACTAAAGCCAAATCGCGATTAGCTTTGGCTTGTGGGGTGGTTGGTCGAAAAAAACTTAAATGATAATCGTCCTTGTCTGTATTCATAAGTAATTGTTTGTTGGTTAATTAAACATTATAATGCGGCTCAAAGGCGGTCAAAGATAATGTTATTTGAATAACATTGATAACAAAATAACATTATAAATAAAAATCGTGTAGTACTAATGAATACAAGGATTACAGAAAAAACTATCTGAAATAAAATTAATTGAATGGTATGAAGACATTCTAAATAGAGCTAAAAAAAACGCAAATCAGGTGACAATCGAAAGAAACTTCTATTTCACTGCTTTTACAGAAGCGGCACCACTTAGATTCTGATTTACAATTGCAGCACCCCCTTTATAACGGATTGATGCCGCACCGCTTGCTTGCAAATCTAAGGTGCTTGCTACGTTCAGATTGGCTGTTGCAGCTCCACTCACCTCCGTTATACAATCTTCGATAACAAAATCGAAAGCATCGATATCACCTGCGCCACTTATCTCAAAATGTGCTTTTCGAGCCGTACCCGTCAAGTCGATTTCAGAAGCTCCGCTGCCCTCAAAAATAAACTGATCGACATTGAGCACTAAATCGGCTTCAACCGCTCCGCTGCAATTTATTTTCAGGTCATCTAAATTCAACTCCTGTCCGCTGATAAGGTCACACGCGCCGGAAATATCAATTTGATTTAGTTCTGTAAAAGTTATGGTGATTTCTATGTCGCCGGTAGGGTCTAAATTTCGCTCGCTGCCAATCTCTAACCGGCCTGATTTTACATCCGTTATGATATATTCCATCAAATTTTCATCACCTCGTATCGAAACCGCCTCCGTGCCTCCTTGTTTCAAGATAATATCGAAATTTCCGCTGATATCTATAGAATTAAATCCACCTATCGGTACCGATTTTTCAATAATATTTCCATTGCCATCCACTCCTGTAACATCAATCAAACATGAGGTCGCGAAAAAAAGACTGATAAAAAAAACGAATAATTGTAGTTTCATAGGTTGTTATTTTGAAAAGATAAAAAATCTAAGACTTAACTGAATATGATAAAGTTACAACATTGCATAGGATTATCGAGATTTATCCTTAAGCATTGGTACGAAAGCAAAATCGCCATGAAAACTTCTTTCAAATTCATTTTCTGCAATGCGAATAATTCGAGTCATTTTTTGCCCTTCTTCGCCACCAACCGGAATCACCATGATGCCACCGACTCTCATTTGTTTCAACAAATCCATGGGCACTTCAGGAGCTCCTGCAGTTATAAGAATTTTGTCGAAAGGAGCAAAAGTGGGCAAACCTTTATAGCCATCGCCATAGAAAGTTTTTATATTATAACCCAATTCAGGTAAGAATTTTCGAGTGCGTTCATAGAGCAGTTTTTGCCTTTCGATGCTAAAAACCTTAGCGCCTAATTCAGCCAAAACACATGCCTGATAACCGGAGCCGGTGCCAACTTCAAGAATTTTCTCACCTTTTTTCACTTCTAACAATTCGGTTTGAAAAGCAACGGTATAGGGCTGACTGATTGTTTGACCTGCCCCAATAGGGAAAGGCACGTCGCGATAGGCAAAATTCTCGAAAGAAGAATCCATAAAAAAATGACGTGGAATTTTTCCGATAATCTCAACGATTCGTTGATCCTTAATACCTTTTGCAGCAACGGTTTCTGCCAACTGCCTGCGCATTCCCTTATGCTTATAACTGTCTATCATCTGCTTAAAATCTGTGGCAAATTTAATCATTTTCCGTTCCTTGTCTCCGACCTTAATTTTCGATTTTAACTTTAAATCGTTAATAAGATTTGAAGCCTTAATATAAATGTCTATCAACCAATGATATTTTTGTTCAAATTTGATTCGTATGCAGAAAATAGGCGTTTTGGGTGCAGGGCACTTAGGGAAAATTCATCTGAATTGTATCAGAAATATTGCTGATTATGAGCTTGTTGGGTTTTACGACCCGGATGATGAAATGGCCAAACAAACCATCGAAAGATTTGGCATCAAGCGATTCGACAGCATCGAAAGCTTAGTAATGGCGAGCGACGTGGTTGACATTGTTACACCCACTGTTGAGCATTTTGCATGTGCTGAATTGGCACTTAAAAGTTCTAAACACGTCTTTATCGAAAAGCCCATTGTGGCTACGGTTGACGAAGCTCAAAAGTTGGTCGCTATTGCCGACGAGGCGCGGGTAAAAGTTCAGGTGGGACATGTGGAGCGATTCAATCCGGCATTTACTGCCGCTCGGCCATTCATCGAAAATCCGATGTTTATCGAAACGCACCGATTAGCACAATTCAACCCGCGTGGAACGGATGTTCCGGTGGTGTTAGATTTAATGATTCACGACATCGACATCATTTTATCCATTGTCAATTCTAATGTAAAACGACTGATTGCCAGCGGTGTGCCGATAATTAGCTCTACTCCTGATATTGCCAACGTGCGACTTGAATTCGATAATGGTTGTGTAGCGAATCTGACCGCAAGCCGGCTTTCCTTAAAAAATATGCGCAAAACCAGAATATTCCAACGCGATGCTTATATCTCGGTTGACTTTTTAGATAAAGAATGCCAGATAGTGGAAATCAAAGATTTAGTGGGTGAACCCGGCCCGTTCGACATGATACTTGAAAATGAGGAAATGAAGAAAAAGCTGAAAATTTATAAACCGGAAATTAAACCGGTGAATGCAATTGAAACCGAACTTCATGAATTTCTAAAGTCCATCGAACACGACACACTTCCTCCTGTCCCTCTGGCAGATGGAGTAAATGCTCTAAAACTTGCTCAGGAAATATTGGAGAAAATGAATTTTTAAAGGAGTTTTAAAATTAGAATTAACTATGGTATTTTTAGGTTATTAATATCAGTCCACATTGCCTTTTTATTATCTTTGCCCGTTGCCATTGAGGTACGGGCATTTTGATTATTTGTTAATTCCTAAAAATTATAACTATGTTCAGTAAAGAGATTTATCAAAAGCGTAGAAATGCGCTTAAAGCATCTGTAAAACAAGGTATTGCATTGTTTCTTGGAAACGTTGACTCGCCAATGAATTATCCTGGAAACATTTATCCATTCAGGCAGGACAGCAGTTTTCTTTATTTTTTCGGCCTTGATCATCCCGGATTTGCCGCCATAATCGACTTTGACGAAAACAAAGAAATCATTTTTGGTAATGATGTAGAAATTGACGACATCATTTGGATGGGACCTCAACCTTCCGTTAAGGATATGGCTGCCGAATTTGGCATTGAAACGGTGATGCCTTTTACAAAATTGGCTGATTATATTTCGACAGCGAAAAATCAAGCGCGGAAGATTCATTTTCTGCCACCTTATAGAGCCGAATCCAAACTCACCCTTGAGGCGTTATTAGATATTAAAGCAGCTGATTTAAAGGCTTATGCTTCTGTGGAACTTATCAAAGCGGTTGTAAACCTCCGAAATATTAAATCTGCGGAAGAAATTATTCATATCGAAGACATTATGGATGTGGCTTATGAAATGCACACCACTTCGATGCGCATGGCACATGATGGCGTTTGGGAGCGCGAAATAGCCGGAACTATTGAGGGCATTGCCTTAAAACACGGCGGCGTGGTTTCGTTTCCGGTGATTTTGAGCAAGCGCGGCGAAACTCTCCATAATCATTCCCATGGAAATCTGTTGCGAAATGGCGATTTACTATTAACCGATGCAGGTTTTGAAAGTCCGTGGCATTATGCTACCGACCATACCCGAACCTTTCCTGTTGGAGGCAAATTTTCGACTCGTCAGCGCGAGATTTATGAAATAGTCTTAGCAGCAAATAATGCCGTTCACCAGAATGTGAAACCCGGAATTTTTTATAAGGAAATGCATTATTTAGCCGCAACCACCATTTTTGACGGATTGAAAGCTTTAGGATTAGTCAAAGGCGACACGGCTCAGGCGGTTGCGGATGGTGCTCACACATTGTTTTTCCCTCACGGATTGGGACACATGATGGGCATGGACGTTCATGATATGGAAGATTTGGGCGAGAACTTTGTTGGCTATGGCGATGAATTGGAACGTAGCACTCAGTTTGGCACTGCATATTTGCGCTTAGCCAGAAAACTTCAACAGGGCTTTGTTCTCACCAACGAACCCGGCATTTATTTCATCCCGGCTCTTATCGACAAATGGAAAGCCGAAGGCATCAACAGTCAATATATCAATTTCGACAAAGTGGATAGTTACCGCGACTTTGGAGGCATACGTCTCGAGGATGATATTTTGATAACGGAAACCTCCGGGCGTAACTTAGGGCGCAGGCGCATTCCGATTGAAGTGGACGAAGTGGAGGCTATGATTAACAGCTAATTCATTCCTTTGGAAATTAAAGCAGTAATAGTAGAAGATGAGCTTCCTGCACGTGAAACTCTGGAGCTTTATTTGGCGAAATATTGTCCTGAGGTAAATATTATTGCCACAGCCGACAACGTCAATAAAGCTTTAGAGATTTTGCGGCATCATTCCCCCGATTTAGTCTTTTTGGATGTGGAATTGCCTTATGGTAATGCTTTTGATTTGCTCGAGCAGGTTGGAGCAATTTATTTTGAAACTGTTTTTATCACCGCCTACGAACAATACGCCATGAAAGCACTCAATAGCGATGCTGTGCATTATATTCTCAAGCCGGTGGAGATTGATGAGTTGATAAAAGCAGTGGATAAGGTCAAACGAATTTATGAAGAGAAGAATGCTCTTGAACACCTTGAAATTAAGCATATTAAGGATTATTCGGCCAATCAGAACAAGAAGTTTATTTTTCCGCATTTATATGGTTTCGATTTGATTGAACTGAACAAGATTGTGCTATGTAAAGCGGATGATAATTATACTGAATTTAGTTTTTTGGATGGCAACAAATTACTGATTAGCCGAACGTTGAAAAAAGTTGAAGAGCAGCTTTCCGAATATGGTTTTTTTAGAGTACATAAAAAATATCTCATCAATCTAAACCATATAAAATCCTATCGAAAAGGGAAGGCCGGCAGTTTGATAATGGTTGATAATTCAGAAGTTTTGATAAGTCCCAATCGAAAAACGCCCTTAATGCTTATGCTGGAATAGTAGGGGAGTGAACATTTTTGTCATTT
>JAFGWF010000286.1 GCA_016937295.1 Bacteroidales bacterium | reverse complement strand
TTCGAGCGGCACAGCTCGTATCAAAAGTAGTTGTAACTCGACAGGAAAGTGCTTCGAAATCGGCAACTAACCATACCGCCAACCGTTGGCGTTCATTGTAGCAAAATCCAACGGTAGAATAAAAATGAAATGAAAACAGTTAAATAAATAATTATTAACAATTAAAATCTAAACAAAAATGAAACATATAACTACAATTTTATTGATATTTTTATCTGTTCAAGTTTTTTGTCAAAATTACAATGGAAGTTTTCAATACAAGGGCGAAAATGCCACATTGATTATTCAACTGAACCAAACAGGGAACAAAGTGCAAGGAACATTGAAGTCCACTACCGGATCTGTTTTTCAAATAGAAGGAGAAGTGCAAGAAAATGTTGCAATGGGTTATTGCAGTAACCAAGACGGCACTTCATTTTTCGAAGCGTATTTGGAAGGCAATCAACTGACCTTCGGATTAATAGAACCCGATGAAAACAACATACCCAATTATGACAAAGCACAGTATATTCCTTTTACAAAAACAGATAATTCTACTTTTGATAACTCGCAACAAATTGGAAAAAACAAATCAAATAATTCTACAAAAACGACAACCAATTCCCCACAAAATATAGAATCTAAAAAAGGAACTTCAAGCATTTCTGCCAATGAAGTGGGCAATCCTATGTGGGGCTTAAAACTCGTTCCACCCGCTGGATGGGTACATCAAATCAATGACGAAGGAATCATTTTGGGGCACAATACAATCGCAGGAATGATAATGATTTTTCCACATCAATCCAAGACCATGCAAGCTATACAGTCCGATATGCAACAAGGAATTCATGAAGAAGGTAATTCTTTGAATATGGATAGCGGCACCTTAAAATCTGCTGGTAATCAAGTGATGGTAGCGAATTACACGGGAGTAATGAACGGAACACAGGTAAAAGCACGCGGGTTTGGTGTACTATCACCCTACGGTGGAGGTGCTTTTATTTTGGCGGTTTCTACACCCGAAATGCTTACCAACGACCTTATCAACGCTGGGAAACAAACGGTTAAAAATCTAACTTTTTTTAAACCCAATGTCGATGTAGAATTGGTTAAACTTTTTGCAGGTAGATGGACGACTATAACCAAAAATTCGCGTACCTCATTCTGTCTGTGTGAGGATGGTAGTTTTGTTGAAAATTACGAATCATCCTATTCCGGTAACGACGCCAATGCAGTAGGCGGGGTATGGGGTACCGCTAATAATTCACAGAGTAGTGGCAGATGGACTTATAAAGGCGATAGAATGGGCGGGCAATTCATCATTACACTCAACAATGGAAATACCGTTTACTATAACTACAAACGAAACGGCAATAAATTGAACGAACTCTATATTAATAATACCCTTTATGGCAGGTATGATGATTTATAATTTAAAAAATATTACATAGTTTTTATTTGTATAACTTTATATATGTTGTTGAATATCAATACATCTTATTTAATAGATTGAAAAGTTTTTAACAAATTGTGAAGTAAATTTATTCATTTTCGATTGTGTTTTGCTAATCATAGATGTTTCATATAAAAATAATGAATGTTGAATTATTCACACAGTCAATGTAAAAAATGAAAACAAAAACAATGAAATAAGAACCAACGAAACGCCAACACACAATATAAAACAGTTGGGGTTCAGTGGTTTGAGAGGGTTTCGTTCCCGCTTCAACTTTTTCCTCGGTAGATACGAACTCAGTCCGAAGACCCAACCGTTTTATATTGCCAACTGTTGGGTGCAAGGCTGAGATACATCCTGCAAAAATTAAACTAACTGATAAATGATTAAGAAATTTATAGTTTTAATATTTACTACACTGATAATAACATCGATTTCAGGACAGACCGATTTAAGTGGTAAATATTGGACAATGTCATGTGGATTTACACATGGATACTTTTTACGATTATTCCCTGATTCGATTGCTCATTATACTCCAATTTATGAGTATGCAGATTCATATTCAAAAGGGACATGGAGACAATCAAATGATACTTTAATTGTTACGATTATTGATACTACAGACAATTCCATTTCATATGAGTATTTCCAGATTCAAGATTCCTTACAACTTAATAAAATAAATAAAGCACCCTATGTTCTTTCAAACAAACTTTATAGACAAGAAGCCTACTTTTCCAATGGAGATATTAAATACAAGATTGAATATGGGTTCGATAAAGATTTGGATTACCAGTTTGATGGTCGGATTTATTATTACTATCCCCAAAAGAAGATTAAACAAATTATTGATTATAAAAATGGATTAAAGGATGGGATTGAAATAAATTTCAAATGGTATGGATATGCAAGTAGTTGTGGTACTTGGAGAAAAGGACAAAAACATGGAGATTGGGATTATTATGACTCTGACTTTAATTTAGTTAGTCATGCGAAATACAAAAACGGCAAATTAAAACATGGAGATGAAAAGGGAAGTACTTGTTTTCCGTCTTGGGATATGGAGATATTAAAAAAATTGTATATTGACAAGGAATAAAAAAGCCCAGCACCCAACACACAATATAAAACAGTTGGGGTTCAGTGGTTTGCGAGGGTGTGGTTCTCGCTTCAACTTTCTACCACGGTGGATAGGAACGCACTCCGAAAACCCAACCGTTTCATATTGTAAAACGTTGCCTGCAAGTGTAGGACCGTGCATAAAATGAAACATATGATTAAAATATTAACGATTTCTATTCTTGGATTAGTTTCATACATAGCGATAAGTAAGACAGATAAATTCGTTGGTGGTTGGACTGAAAACAAAATAGAGTTTTTAAACTCAATACCACATGTTGACCA
>JAFGWF010000049.1 GCA_016937295.1 Bacteroidales bacterium | reverse complement strand
GATACTACCTTCTATAATATGGCTCTTGAATGCGATTCCATTTTAAATGTTTACAAAAAAAACTATGGGATTGATGCTTTTTATCTTGGAAATTCAATATCTGTAGCAAATGCTTTCTCAACTACAGATCCAATTAAAACCCTGAAGATTTTGGAGGAGAATATTGCCGCAGCAGAAGAGCTTGGTGAAATTGAATTATTAGTCTTTAATCAACATGAACTTGCTCGGTTTTATTTTGAATCGTTGAATCTGGAGAAAGCATCCGAATACTATTTGAAAAGTGCTGATAATTACCGACATATTAAAGATTATGCTGCTTATGGATATTCTTTAGTGGATCTCGGAAACTTATATTTTGTCAGCAGGCAGTTTAATGTTTCAAAATATTACTATAATAAAGCACTTGAAATATTTCGTAAATACTTAAAAGGTAGTGATTTAAATTATGCTGAGGCTTTGATTGCCAATAACTATGGATTAATACATTTTGAGCTAAAAGAATATGACGAAGCTCTCGAATATTTCTATCGCGCCTTCAACTTTCGTAAAAAATCTGTTCGTAAAAATATGTATCCACATTCTTATGAATATTTTATCGACGTTCATGAGGCATTGGGTAATAAAGATTCGGTAATTTTTTATTTTAATGAGTCGTTACGGATTCAAGAACAGTTGGCTCTTTTTGAAGATATGGCCAACACATTGGTTAAAATTGGGGCATATTATTATCGTGAGGATAGTTTGAAAAATGCCATTTCCTATTTAAATCGAGGGAAAAGACTTGTGGAAACCTATGAGTACCATAGTTTTAAGTCGCAAATCTATTGGTATTTAGGATTAGTTTATGAAAAGTTAAAATCCGATTCGGCATGGTTTTACTTTAATTTGACTTATACTACTGCAATAAAATACCAACATTTTGAGTTCGAGAAAATTAGTTTAGAGAAAATGATTCAATTTCATTCCAATTCTTCATCAGATACCGTTTTAATTTCTCTTTACGATAAATATTTGCATTTACTTGAGAAAACTGAAATAAAAACTCTCAGAAATTATGAAGTTGAACTGCAATTAAAGGAGCGCAAACGTGAAGACGCTTTTAATCAAAAATTAGCCGATAGAAACAAGGCAGTCATTAGTTTACAGAGACTTGGGATTTTTATGCTTGTTCTTTTACTTTTTGTTATTAGTTTTTTCATTTTGAGGTTGCGAAGTCAAAAACGGCATCTTGTGGAAACCATATCCAATAGAGATATAACTTATTCCATAATTGGCCACGATTTGAGAGGTCCACTGACAAGTGTTTTTCAGGTGCTTCAATTGGTTGATTCAGGGATGGTTGACGATGAAGAATCTCGAAAACGAGCGTTATATACCAGCATAAAAACTCTTGACAATTCTATCAATCTATTGGAGAATCTCTTAATTTGGGCTAATTTTCAAACGAATCGTCAAACAGAAATCAAACGGCTTTTTCTCTTGCCATTGGTAAAACAAAACATTCAACTACTAGAAAATCAAGCATCTGCAAAGAATATCATTTTTGATTTGGATGTAAACGATGAGCATTGTCTGAAGGCCGATGAAAACATGATGTCAGCCATTATTCGAAATCTCTTAAATAATGCCATCAAGTTTTCTGAACATGGCAAGGTTGTTAAAATCAAATCCATAGAAAGTGTAAATGACCTTCGATTAATAATTCAAGATCAAGGTGTTGGAATTGCTGCTGAGAAAATTGTAGAAATATTTCACAACAGAAAGATGATTTCATCCGCCGGAACCGATAAGGAAAAGGGGAGTGGGCTTGGGTTGAAAATAGTGAGCGAGTTTATTAAGAAAAATGGGGGCGAAATTCAAATAAACTCGAAGCTTGGTGAAGGCACAGAGATGATATTAATTTTTAAAAAAAAGTGATAAATGCGTATTGCTGAAATAGAAGACTTGCGTGGTTCAATTCGTCTGCTGTATCTAGATAATTTCGACACTTCCTCCATGAATCGCATGGCTAAAAATCCGGGAAATGTAGATTTACTGATTGAGGCACTCTGGGCAGAAGTGATAGCGAATATTTATCCCTATCAGTGGCGGGCAGCGTGGTTTTTAGAACACGTGATTGCTGTACATCCTCACAAAGCGGATGAATTATTACAACCAATCTTGGATGTTATGGCAGGTTTCAATCACGAAGGTCAGTATCGTCATTGTTTGAAAATCATACTGTTAACTTCTCAAGACGCATGGGATTTGGGGCTAATGTACGATTTGGCTTATACGATTATGATGGATGAAAAACATGCACCGGCAGTTCGTGTGCATGCAATGGAAATTGTAAGTCAAGTGGTTAAGAAAGAACCCGATTTAAACTATGAGTTTGTGGAGTCGTTAAGGTTTATTTATCAAAACAGCACAGCCGGACTTAAGAGCCGCATTAACCGAATTCTTGCAACAAAGAAAAAAGAAAGAGGCTAAATTCTTTGGATAAATGATGTTTATATCCTGAATTTAACCCCTTTATAGTCGGATCGATTCCGATAAATGTCGTTAGATTCGTTCTAATTCGACTGTAAAATGTCTCAAAATCGGCGCTTCATAAACTATTTTAAAACCGGTTTTGATTTGGTGTCGTCTTTCAAAAACATTTGCCAAGGTTGCCGCAACATATTCTATATGATTATTGGTATAAGTGCGTCTGGGGATGGCAAGTCGCATTAGTTCAAGTTTTGGAAAACGGTCTAAATGCGTGATAGGGTCGCGGTCGGCAAGTATGGTGCCTATTTCTACACCTCTTACGCCTCCCTCAAGATAGGTTTCGACGGTAAGTGTTTGAGCCAGATATTGTTCTTTTGGGATATGAGGAAAAAACCGTGTTGCATCCACAAAAATGGCATGGCCGCCAAAGGGCTCTTGCACCGGAACGCCATATTCGACTAATCGCTTCCCTAAATAGGCAACTTGTTCGACACGAGTTTCTAAGGTGCTAAATTCAGTTCCTTCGTCCAAACCGGCAGCAAGGGCATTCATATCGCGCCCCGACATACCGCCATAAGTAACAAAACCTTCAAACATAATGTTATAAACCGAGGCTTGCTGGAATAAATTCTTGTCGCGCATGGCTATGAATCCACCCATATTCACAATGGCATCTTTCTTTGAGCTCATGGTCATCGCATCAGCATAGCTAAACATTTCTAAAACAATTTCTTTGATTGTTTTATCTGCATAATCAGGATTACGCTTTTTAATAAAATAAGCGTTTTCGGCAAAGCGTGCAGAATCGAAAATGACAGGCTTGCCATATTTTTCAGCTAATGCTTTTACTTGTTTAAGGTTTACCATGTCAACAGGTTGGCCACCAGCGGTGTTATTGGTAATGGTAACGATAATAAAAGGAACTTTTTCGCCATTTTCCTTCAAAACATCTTCCAATTTGTTTAGGTCAACGTTTCCTTTAAAGGGATGATAGGCCGTAGTGTCGAAGGCCTCGTCGATAGTGCAATCGACCGCATGAGCATGTCGAAATTCGATATGTCCTTTAGTGGTGTCGAAATGGGAATTGCCCGGAACGATGTCGCCGCTTTTAACTAAAACGGAAAAGAGAACATTTTCTGCCGCCCGACCTTGGTGCGTAGGAAGAAAATACTCAAACCCTACAATTTGCCGGATTGCATTTTTTAATTTGTAGTAGGACGACGCACCGGCATAGGATTCGTCGCCAAGCATCATTTCGCTCCATTGACGGTCGCTCATGGCTCCCGTACCTGAATCGGTCAATAAATCAACGAAAACTTGTTCGCTTTTGAGATTAAATAAATTGTATCTGGCTTCCTTAATCCACTTTTCCCGATCTTCACGGGTGCTTTTGTGAATAGGCTCAACCATTTTGATACGAAACGATTCTGCAAAAGGTAAAATCATATTTATAAAGTTTTTGGATTTTAAAATTAATTGATTACTAATGAATTACAGAGGTGAGCCCACTAAAATCTATCCCGCTCTTTCACATTCTGAAAGATATATTTTGGCGTAATTTGGATAGGTGATTTCATGTTTGATAATTTGCTTAATCATCGGCGAAAATAAGAATTTTTTAATATTCAGAGTCGAAAATTATACAGTTTTTTTTTAAAGCATCAAAATGTGCAAGTAAAATGGAATCCAATAAAATTTCCATTGTATTTTTGCGGTCAAATCAAAATTTCAATATTATGTTAGGTGATGTATTATTAATCGAAGAGAAGCACCGCTTGGCCGGTGAAAAAATTATCCAATTCATTCTGAGTAATCTCAAAGAACGCATGACTGTTGCGATTAGCGGTGAATCCGGAACCGGAAAAACGGAGCTTGCCCACGTGATTGCCAAAGGTTTGAGAGCGCATAATATTTTTGCAAAACCACTTCATATCGACAATTATTACCGAATTCATCCTTTAAAACGGACGGCTTGGCGGCAGGAAAACGGTATAGAAAACGTTGTTGGATATGGCGAGTATGATTGGGATACCATTTATAGCAATATTGACGATTTCAAAAACAAGCGCAAGTCAACCATGCCGTGTGTTGATTTAGTTACGGAACAAGTAGATCACATCATTACCGATTTTTCGGAAGTGGACATGCTGATAATTGATGGGTTGTATGCAATTAAAACGGATAATATCGATTTGCGAATCTTTATCGACATAACCTATCACGAAACCGGAAAAGCCCAAAAATTGCGTGGTAAAGAGCCTCAAAATGAGTATCGTATGAAAGTTTTGTTGAAGGAGCACGACATGGTGCGTAACCTAAAAGATTCCGCAAATATCATTATATCAAAGGATTACGAAGTGGTCTTTTTATAAATCGTCTCATAAGAAACAATAAACTCCTCAACCGAAACTTTTTGAACAAGTTGACCAATCAACTCTAAAGTCGGTTGGTCAATTTTTTTAAATCTTAGGCACGACTTCCCCATATCGGGACGGGTTTTGATGAATTTTGGATATTCTCCTAAATACCAGTTCATCAGCTCATTATTCACATAAAGCCCAAAATGATATAAGTTTATACTGTTTTTTTGTGCAGCCAAACCTAAAAAAGGAAGCGGCTCTTTTGGGTTTACATGATATCCTGCGGGATAGATTGAATGCGGCACAAAATAACCAATCATACCATATTGAATTCCTTCCTCGAATCCTGCCGGAAGATTTTGAAGAATGGTATTTCTAATGGCTTCTACATGCTCACGCCGATTTATCTCCAAATCGTTAAGATAATCTTCTATGGTTTTATAGTTTGCTTTTGCCATAAGTTAAAGTCTTTCAGTTACTTTCTTTACCATTGCATTTTTCCATGAGGCAAAATCGCCAGCAAGGATATGTTCTCGCGCTTGGTCAACAAGCCATAGATAAAAGCGGAGATTGTGGAGCGAAGCAATCATAGGACCCAAACTTTCGCCTGCCACAAAAAGATGCCGTAGATAAGCTCTACTGTATTGATTGTCAACGAAAGAAAGCCCATTGGCATCGACCGGAGAAAAATCTTTTTGCCACTTTTGGTTTTTAATATTGATGATTCCTTCCGAAGTAAACAACATACCATTCCTCCCGTTTCGTGTGGGCATCACGCAGTCGAACATGTCAACCCCTAAAGCTATGGATTCTAAGATGTTAGCAGGTGTTCCAACCCCCATAAGGTATCGTGGTTTATCGTGGGGTAAAATACTGCAAACCACCTCAGTCAATTCGTACATTACCTCCGCAGGTTCGCCAACGCTTAAACCACCAATGGCATTTCCTTCCATTCCGCGAGAGGCGATATAATCCGCTGATTTGCTGCGTAAATCCTTATAAACCGACCCTTGAACAATTGGAAAAAAAGTTTGACTATGACCATAGATGGGTTCGGTTTTTCCAAAATGCTCAATTCCTCTGTCCAACCAACGGTGCGTCATTTCCATTGATTTTTTCGCATAATCGTATTCACATGGATACGGAGTGCATTCATCGAGCGCCATCATAATATCACTACCAATAACACGCTGTTTCTCAACCACATTCTCCGGTGTGAAAATATGTTTGGAACCGTCAATATGGCTGTTGAAATGTACGCCGTCTTCTTTGATTTTTCGAGTTTCACTTAAGCTAAATACCTGATAACCACCACTGTCTGTCAGAACAGGGCCGCTCCATCCATTAAATTTATGCAGTCCACCTGCTGCTTGTAGCACTTCCAAACCCGGACGAAGGTAAAGATGATAGGTGTTTCCAAGAATTATTCTGGCATGAGTGTCTTCGGTTAACTCTTTGATGTGAACAGCCTTGACTGTTCCCACAGTTCCAACAGGCATAAAAACAGGTGTAGCTATTTCGCCATGATCGGTGAAAACAGTTGCTGCTCGCGCCTTACTGTTGGAATCAATTGCTTCAATCGTAAAATTCATTTGCTTCTTAAAATGTTGCAAAAGTAGGAGAAATGTTTGTTCAACGGCGAGTGACTTTTATCCGTTTTTCCTTGAATAGCTGATTCTTGATTTATGGTTTTTATTATTAGCACTATATTATAATTAAGGATTTCTTAGCATTTTCATTTTAAAAAAAACCTTTCATTTGCATCCGAATTCAATATAATCATTTATGTTCAAAAAGACGAAAATAATCGCGACTATATCCGATAAAAACTGTGATTTGGATTTTTTACAGACCTTGTACGACAACGGAATGAATGCTGTTCGATTAAATACCGCACATCAAAGCATGGAAGGAGCCGTGAAAGTGATAGAGAATATTCGCAAGATATCCGACAAAATAGCAATTTTGGTGGATACGAAAGGGCCGGAAATACGAACAAATATCATGGATGAACCTTTAATTGTCAAACGTGGTGAAAAAATACGAATGTCGGGAAATCCGGGAGTGAATTCTACAAAAGATTGTATTCATGTGAGTTATGCAGGTTTTGTGAATGATGTTGCTATTGGAAGTAAGATTTTGATTGACGATGGTATTCTTGAATTGATTGCGCTTGAGAAAGATGGAAAGGCTTTAATTTGTGAGGTTTTGAATAATGGAAAAATTGAAGGCAGAAAGAGCATCAATTTACCCTCGGCAATGGTGAAACTTCCGGCACTTACCCGAAAGGATATGGATTTTATTCGCTTTGCAGCCGAGCAAAATTTGGACTTTATTGCCCATTCTTTTGTGCGAAAAGCCGAAGATGTGATTGCAGTTCAGAGCATTTTAGACGCAATGGATAGCCCAATCAAGATAATTGCCAAGATTGAGAATAAGGAGGGGGTTGATAATATTGATGAGATATTGGAACACGTTTATGGAGTGATGGTTGCGCGGGGCGATTTAGCTATCGAAATTAGTGCCGAGAAGCTTCCTTTAGTTCAGAAAATGATTATAAAAAAATGTGTTGAAGCGCGAAAACCCGTAATTGTGGCCACACAGATGCTGCATACCATGATTGAGAATCCTCATCCCACCCGAGCCGAGGTTAGCGACATTGCTAATGCCATTTTGGATGGTGCAGACGCCTTGATGCTCAGTGGAGAAACTGCTTATGGAAAATTTCCGGTAGAAGCGGTTAAAATGATGACAGCCATTTCGTTAGAGGTTGAGAAACAGATTAAACCTTTCTTAGAAATGCCTCCTAAAATCATTTCTACGCAAAAAGCAGCTTTTATGGTTAAGGCGGCTGTGGGAGCTACCGTAAATCTTCCAGTTGGGGTAATCGTTGCCGACACTTCTTCCGGCAATACCGTTAGAGGATTGGCCGCATACAGAGGTCCGGCATTAATCTATGCTCAATGTTATTCTCGCCAAACAATGCGTTTTCTTGCGTTGTCTTTCGGCGTTTATGCGGAGTTTATACAACATGATGAGATGCACGACGCTTTTCTTCAGCAAGCACTTCAAAATCTCAAAAATCATTCGATGCTTCAGCCTGACGCTTTGATAGTTGTGGTAGCAGGTAATTTTGGAAAATCGGGCGGCACCTCTCTTTTGGAAATTGGTTCCTTAACCGAATTAAGCGATTTTATTGTCAATAATTAATTTAGGTCGTCAAACCTGCCAAATTGGTTAATTTTGCCATCATGGAAATGGAGCAAAATTTTAGTAGCCTACTGGAAAATCCTGTGTTTGAAATAATCAGAAAAATAGCTGATAAACAAGGTGTTGATGTGTATGTGGTAGGGGGTTGGGTGCGTGATCTTATCATGAATCGTCCTAATGTGGATATTGATTTTACGGTTAATGGAAGTGGAATTGAGTTAGCTAAAGAGGTGGCTAAATCTATTAAAGGAGCACAATTTACTTTTTTTAAAAATTTCGGAACGGCAATGATTTCTTGCAATATTGATGGTCAAAAATTGCAATTGGAATTTGTTGGAATGCGCAAAGAATCGTATCGTTCTGATTCACGGAAGCCAATCGTTGAAGATGGAACTATCGAGGATGACCAAAACCGCCGTGATTTTACGATTAATGCCATGGCCATTTCGTTGAATAATAAGTCGTTTGGAGAATTGCTTGATCCATTTGATGGAGTTAGAGACATTGAAAACAAAGTAATTAGAACACCTCTTGATCCTGATGTCACTTTTAGCGACGACCCGTTGCGTATGATTCGGGCTATCCGTTTTTCTACGCAACTCAATTTTAGTATTGAGTATGAAACCCTTAATTCCATTACTCGACAGAGTCACCGTTTGCCGATTATTAGTCAAGAGCGGATTACAGAGGAGCTTAACAAAATTATGCTTTGTCCAACTCCCGGCAAGGGGTTGTTTTTATTGGAAAAAACCGGTTTGATGCAATATTTTCTGCCGGAACTTGTGGCCTTAAAAGGTGTAGAAATTATTGATAATAAGGGGCATAAGGATAATTTTTATCATACACTTCAAGTGTTGGATAATATTGCCAAAATGACGGATAATCTGTGGTTGCGGTATGCGGCTTTATTCCATGACATTGCCAAAGCTCCTACAAAAAAATATGTGGAAGGGCAGGGGTGGACGTTTCATGGTCACGAATATCTTGGGGCAAAGATGATTCCCGGATTATTCAAGAAGTTGCGCTTGCCTCTTCACGACCCTATGAAATATGTGCAAAAATTAGTACAACTTCATCTGAGACCTATCGCTTTGGTTGAAGATATGGTAACTGATTCAGCAGTTCGCCGTTTGCTTTTCGATGCTGGAGACGATATTGACGATTTAATGACCCTCTGTCACGCCGATATTACCAGCAAAAATGAGCAAAAAGTGCAGCAATTTCATCGTAATTTTGAGCTTGTAAAACAGAAAATGATTGAAATTGAGGAACATGACCGTGTTCGTAATTGGCAGCCTCCAATCACTGGTGAATTGATAATGAAGACCTTTGGATTGGAGCCATCTCGAGAAGTTGGCGTAATAAAAAATGCCATTCGCGAGGCCATTTTGGATGGTGATTTACAGAATGATTTTGAAGATGCCTATAAGTTTATGCTTGAAAAAGGCTATGAGTTAGGCCTTAAACCTGCTGCTGAATGAAAAGAATAGGAGTCATTAGCGATACGCATGGCAGTTTTGAAGAAAAGTTTGCAGAATTTTTAGTCAACTGCGATGAATTGTGGCATCTGGGTGATTGGGGCGATATTTCAGTTTTGGAAAAAATGTTGACCATTGCACCGGTGCGTGGCGTTTATGGTAATATCGACGGTCAGGATATTAGAAAAACTTTTCCGGAATATCAAATATTTGACATTGAAGGGTTTAGGGTCTTAATGATTCATATTGGGGGCTATCCTGGGCGTTATGAGCCTTTAGTTCGACAAACCATTGAATTGCGTAAACCTGACTTATTTTTGGCAGGTCATAGTCATATTCTGAAGGTAATAAATGATAAAAAGCGAAATCTGCTCCATATCAATCCCGGAGCTGCCGGAAATAGTGGCTTTCATAAGCTGAAAACTGCCGTTCGATTTGTTCTGAATCAAGGTGAAATTACAGATTTTCAGATTCTTGAAGTAGAAAGAAACCGTTTGATGACAACTAATTCCACTGAGGATTAGTGGGGAAATTGAGCCAATGTCTAAAGTCATTTCCCATCTTTTGAATGCTCTTTTCCCAAAGGGATTCGGGGTCATCCGAAAAAACCTCATTGGAAGAAATATGCGAAACTAACCAGGCTTTTTCTTTTAACTCCTTGTTCAACTGATTTTTAGTCCAACCGGAATAGCCCAAATAAAACCGCACATCATCTTTGCTGATTAATCCACGTAAAACCAATTCATTGATTCGGTCGATATTCCCGCCCCAAAAAACTCCCGGAATGATTTCCATGCTGTCGGGGATTAAGTCGTTGCGCCGATGCAAATAAAATAAACTATCCGTCTGAACAGGTCCGCCTAAGAATACCGGACAATTTAATGAAGTAAAATTGGCCGTAATTTGATCCACCGTATATTCCGTTTTTTTGTTGATGATTAATCCAAAACTTCCTTCCTCCAAGCTGTGGTCGGCAATAAGCAATACCGCACGCTTGAAGTAAAAGTCAGGAAGAAAAGGCTCCGATATGAGCATTTTGCCCTTGCCCGCCTTTATGCCACTTGATTTAAAATCAAAAATCTTGTTGAGTTGATTCATAGTATCTTTCTGATTATGAATAATATCCGCTTTGTCTTTATGCGATTAGAGATGAATTTAGTCGCTTTGATTGTAATCTAAACTCTCCTCCGAAGGCAAAAATTATTATTTATCTTTGCTTATGTTTAACGGTATAAAATTATATTTATTAAAATAAACTTGTCTGTGATAAATAACAGCCGCAAATTTAACGAATTTAGAAATCGTTTTCACGAATTTCATTATATCAATTTTACTTATTCATTGACTAATAATGAGTTAAATATTACTTTTCATTTTAAAGTTGATGATTTTGTTAGTTTTAACCCTAACGTAACATTCCAAAAATGCGATTTTTACCATTTTGAGAAATTGACCGAGTATCAATTAAGGAGTTTGGTTTTTCATATTGGAATGGTTGAGTTAATCAGTTATTGGAAGGCTTTAGTACCTAAAAAGGTGGTTATTCACCCGTTTCAACTAACGCACGAACAGATAAAATTTTGGAAAAAATTATATTTTCATGGACTGGGTGAATTTTTCTTCCTAAATGGTATAGAACCTGACTTTGAGGAGTTTATGACTTTAGTATCTTTGGAAAACACTCCCATTAATCCTTTTGAACTCGCTCTTGTCGATGCTTTCATAATTCCGGTTGGCGGCGGAAAAGACAGCGTGGTTACTTTAGAATTGTTGAAAGATGTTTCGGAAGATAATGTGGTTTTGATTGTGAATCCTCGTGAGGCTTCGTTAGCTACTGCAGGAGTGGCAGGTTTTACTGATAAACTTTTAATTATCAATCGCTCTATCGACAAGGAATTACTTCGATTGAATTCTGAAGGGTATTTAAATGGGCATACTCCGTTTTCTGCTATGCTGGCCTTTGTTACTCTTCTTGCTGCGGCAGCTTCCGGGCGAAAACACATCGCTTTGTCCAACGAAGGCAGCGCCAATGAGCCAACTGTGGCCGGCACTAAAATTAACCATCAGTATTCTAAATCTTTGGAGTTTGAACAAGATTTTAGGAATTATGTCTCAATGAATATTTCACCTGATTTGAACTATTTTAGCTTTTTACGTCCTTTATCCGAATTGCAAATTGCTGCTATTTTTTCAAAATATTTCCAACATTTTCCGCATTTTAAAAGTTGTAATGTGGGTAGTAAAAAGGATATTTGGTGTGGAAAATGCCCAAAATGTTTGTTTACCTTTATTATATTGAGTCCGTTTTTAGAGCCTCAGGTTTTAGTGGAAATATTTGGTCATAATTTATTGGAAGATAGTGACTTGGAACAATATTTCGATGAGCTCACCGGAGTAGCTGCCATAAAGCCTTTTGAATGTATTGGTACTGTTGACGAGGTTAATATGGCTCTTTGTTTAGCTCGACAAAAATATACGAATTTACCATTTTTAATGCGAAAACATCAGAATTATATTTCAGATAATCAATGTGTTACTTATAAAAATGTAGATTTGTCGGAAATATCCAATGAGCATTTTCTTGATAGTAAACTTGTTGATTTAATTATGAAATCGCTGATTTACAATGAATAAGGAATTTATCCAAAATAGTCTTTCGCCTCTTTTTGAAAACCATAGAATTGTAATTCTGGGCTTAGGCAAAGAGGGTAGGAGTTCGTTAGCTTTTTTTCAAACGTATTTTTCTGAACTTGAAATAGTTGTAGCTGATCGAAATGTTAATGCGTTTACTCCGAATTTTGAGTCAGAATTGGTTTTTTACTCCGGCGACAGTTATCTCAACTGTATCCGTTCGGGTGATTTTGTCATTAAATCTCCTGGTATTTCGCTGCAGAATAGTAGTTTACCGGCCAATATAATCTTAAGTAGTCAAACGGATTTATTTTTGAGGTTGTTCTCTAAACAAGTAATCGGCATTACGGGCACTAAAGGAAAAAGCACAACTTCAAGCCTGATTTTTCACATCCTTAAAAGTCAACTCAAATCGGTTTTTTTGGTCGGAAATATTGGCGTCCCTGCTCTTGATATGGTCGGAGAAGTTCAACCGGAATCGTGGATCGTTTTTGAGATGAGTTCACATCAGTTGCAAAATGTTTCAATAGGACCTTCACGAGCTGTAATTCTGAATTTTCACCAAGAACATCTGGATCATTATGCAGATTATTTTGGGTACAGAGAGGCTAAATGGCAGATTTCCTTGACTCAAACCAATAACGACTTTTTTGCGTATAATATTGATGATGAGACATTAACCAATGATTTGCAAAAGATCGTCGTCAAATCAAATTGTCTGTCGGTTTCAATGAAAGATTGTGAAGCGCCATTTTCCTGCTTTAAAGGGAATCAATTAAGAGTCGGAAAGGAATTATTGGATTTTTCTCGGGATAAATTTTTACTACGAGGCGACCATAATGTTTTTAATTTGTTGATTTCGTTAACGATATGTCAAACTATCGGGTTGGACTTGCCTTTATCATTAAATTCGGCATATTCCTTTCAAGGTTTAGAGCATAGATTAGAATTTGTTGGCATTTTTAATGGAATTGCCTTCTACAACGACAGTATCGCAACGATTCCGGAGGCAACGATAAATGCGTTAAAAGCTGTTGATGAAGTGGCTACCGTTATCCTTGGCGGCTTCGATAGAGGCATTGATTATCAACCATTAGTTAAATTTCTTACAACTTATCGACCGTTGAATTTGCTGTTAATTGGCAAGGTTGGACAACGTTTGCAGGAGTCACTTTTAAATAATTATAATGGGATTTTGATTCCGGTAGAACATTTGCAGGATGCAGTAAATCAAGCATTTAAACTTACTCCAAAGGGCAAAACATGCCTGCTCTCGCCCGCTGCGGCAAGTTATGATAGTTTCAAAAACTTTGAAGATAGAGGCAATCAGTTTAAAAAGATGGTGAGGGAAATTTCATCTGAAACACATTAAACCGATTGCTCCAATTAATCTGCAGATTCCTCTTTAACTTTTGTCTTTCTTGTTTTAGCAGCAGGTTTGGGCTTTTCAACCTCTGCTTTCTCTTCCACAATTATTGGAGCCTTCGTCTTATTCTTTAGCCGCTTTACGCCATAAGAACCATTTACAATTTTTCCACGCTTTGTTTTAATATCTCCTTTTCCCATAGCATTATGTTTTAAGTTATGTTGAAAATGAAGCTGTAAAATTATGGAAAAAATGGGCTGCTTTGTCACATTTTAATACAAAGTTAAGTTTTGACATAAATCATTCGTTTTTGAATAACAATTTGTCAATGCTTAAATAAAATACTACATCTTTGTAGAATATTATTTTTTTAGTTTAGTATGGCACTCGCAAATAAGTTATTAAAATATAACTTGCAGATTATGAGTGTTATAAATTTCATTTATAAACTTAAACCAAATATATTATGAATTTAAATTCTTTTCAAAACTCAACCATTTATACCCTGAAAGATGCAGTGGACTATACTACCGGCTCAACGGTTAGCAAAATTATCAACCGCAACGAAAAAGGTAATCTTACCTTATTTGCTTTCGATCAAGGCCAGAATTTAAGTGAACATACTGCACCTTTTGACGCAATTGTTCAAGTTGTTGACGGGATTGGCACCATCATTATCAACGGTGCTAATTATCAAATTGGTGAAGGACAATTTATTATCATGCCTGCAAATATTCCTCACGCAATTGAAGCCAACGAGCGCTTTAAGATGTTGCTAATTATGATTAAGGCCTGAGCATTATTGTCATTCTTGGTAGTATAGTTTCCTTTTTAATTGCAAATCCAAAATGGGCATTGTTTTTCAGAAAGCAGTAGCCCTCCCTCTACTGCTTTCAATCAACCGACTACTTTTTTAGTAGCTCGATTCCGTTTTTTATTCTATTTTTGCGACCCCAGAAAATATATATATGAAGAAGTTTAAGTCTATTTTGTTTATTCTTTTAGCGATTGTCATTTATAGTTGTGATAATGAAGTGGATATAAATCAACCCGGACAAGAGATTACAGTGGTTTATGGGTTGTTAAATCAAAGTGAAACAAGACATTATGTTAAAATTACTAAGGCATTCTTAATAGACGGCAATGTTTATGCGGGAGCCTCTGACTCTGACAAATCTGAATACAGTCCAAATGATTTGGAAGTTTATTTGGATGAATTTACCCCGACTTCGTTTTACCGGCGGATTATTCTTGATACGTTTTTAGTAGAAAATAAAGATTCAGGGGTGTTTTACTTTCCTAACCAAATTGTTTGGGCAACTCCTGAAAACACCGTTTTAAACCTTAACAATACCTATAATTTGACTATTTTAAATAAGAATTCAGGGGAAGAAACAAAGGCATCTGCAACATTAGTTGGGGATATTTCGATAGCAAAACCGGTTGAATATCAGAAGTATATCAGTTTAACGGGAAACTTGCCATTAGAGATTGAATGGCGTTCGGCTAAAAATGGAAAGCTTTATCAAGTGGTTTTGCGTTTTTTTTACACAGAGAGAAGTTCATCAGGAATAATGTCCTCTAAATTTGTTGATATGCCCTTATCTTTACATCGTTCAAACACTACTAATGGTGGAGAGAATATTACTGATGAGTTTTATGGATCTTCTTTTTATCAAAATTTAAAAGCCAAAATACCAAATCCGGACAATGGAATGGTGCGTTATCCAGATAGTGTTCATTATATTTTCTGGGCGGCTGACGAAATATTTACAATCTATATGGATGTGAATAAGCCAACAACCGGTGTAGTAACTGAGAAACCTGCTTTCACTAATATAGAAAACGGCCTTGGAATTTTTGCCGGTCGTTACTCAAAAACTCGTTCCTTGCTCGGTTTGACTCCTTTAAGTATTGATACTCTGATTGATGGACAATACACCCATCATTTAGGTTTTCAAAATTATCCTAATCCTTAAAATTGATTGAAGATGAATATCTTAGATACTATCTATCAGCATCGTTCGATACGAAAATTTTCTGATAAGCCTGTTGATGACCAAATTCTTGAAAAAATCCTCAACGCCGGATTTCGCGGTTCAACCACCGGAAATATGCAGGTGTATTCAATCATTGTTAACCGTGATAAGAAAAAGTTAGAGGCGATTTTACCTTTTCATTTTGGGCAGAAAATGGTCGTGGAGGCTCCGGTATTTTTAACTTTTAATGCTGATTTTAACCGATTTAATACATGGTGTGAGCAAAGAAATGCAACGCCGGGCTACGACAATTTACTTTCTTTTTTGACTGCGGCTATTGATGCGATAATTGCTGCTCAGAATGTTGCTGTTGCTGCGGAAGCTCTTGGATTGGGGATTTGCTATCTTGGTACAACCCTTTATAATGCCGATAAGTTGATAGAGTTTTATGAAATGCCTAAGGGCGTTGTTCCAATTACCAGTATAGCAATAGGTTATCCACTCGAAATTCCAGAACTTGTGGATAGACTTCCCGCTAATGGTATTGTTCATTACGAAAAATATCACCAATATTCATCCACCGAAATTGATGCGATTTATAATGAAAAGGAAAATTTAGAAACGACTCTCAAGTTAATAAATGAAAATGGCACCGAGAATTTGGCACAGATTTTTACCCAAAAACGCTATACAAAAGAAACTAATGTGGAGTTTTCAAAACGGATTTTAGCCGTATTGGAAAAGCAAGGATTTATGAATCACCAACTTTAGCATAGCTATTTTTGTTTTTGGGCGGCAATTGCCAATAAAACTCCCAATATTATTCCCAGAAAAGCAGCGAACACTATCTGGTATTGTTCAGGAAGCAAGAAGGTTATGGTGTGTGCCGGTATCCAAAACATGGGAATTGTCCGTTTGAAAACGAAATCCCACTGAACAAACCAGTTGATAGATGGAAAGATTTTTCCAAAGGCTATAGGGGTGAAGAATCCTCTCAAAGTACCGCCGTTATTTATAATATGTGTATCTGTGATTTTGTGGAAAGTCATAAATACCGGTGCAAAGATTAAATTCATTAAAGCACTGATTGTGAAAGCGGTAATCAATCTGGTCATGCCTAATCCGGCTTCGGTTGCAGCAAAAATATCGGAAAGTTTCATCGCATCTATTGCAGCGTGTAGTCCGAAATATTTGGAGAGTAGAATGGGGCTGCCTGCTGCAAAAACCACAAATGCTATTTTTATTCCAATTCCAAGAAAGCCCCAGACGATGGCGCGAGGAAGAAGGCCAAAACCTTTGTAATTATATTTTCCGGTGCGGATGCGTAAACCAAGACTTTCGCCAATTGTGGACAGAAGAGCAAATTTTATAAAACTTGTAATTGCCCAATAATCAGGGTTGTATATAAATGATTCGTGAAATTCATTTAAAAAAGGAAGCGGCAGAAAAAGAATTACTGCCGCTACTAATATGGTGGTAAAAATTATATCACTGCGCTTCATTAGTTTGATTTGCTGAATGATGATAAACATCGATTAAGAAATAAATGAGCAACATGAGTTGAGTGGTGAGTTCTAAGGATTCATCATCAAAGTCGATTTCTTCGTCGAATAAATCTCCGTAGAAGTATAGAATAAGGTCGGCACGTGGATGCGATTCGAACAAGCCGTATAACCCGTCATCAAACTCCTCATCTTCACCTAATTGCTCAATAATTGATAAGTGCTCGTCATCCTTTTTTTCGAGAAATTCAGGCATAATAGTCGGCTGCTCTCCTAAGGTTTTAGTGAATAGATAATTGATGAGCAGGGCGTTATAATCTAACTCTTCAATATAATCTTCCTCATCTTCAAATATTTCGTAAGCTGCCTCAATAAAAGAAATTAGGTAAGGCTGTTGCTTAGCAAATTCTTGAGATAAATTCTCAATCACTTTTTCATCCAATTCCTCGAACTTGTCAACGATATTGGAAATTTCCTGATCTGTAAGTGTAGTTTTCATAATTTTTGATTTAAGTTTCGAACAATAATATATTTGAACAAATTCTTTGATTCATACTAAGATTTTTCAATTCTAATTCTGGCATCAACAGCAACTACTTTTTCCGGAGTTCCTAATAAAGGATTAAGATCCATTTCCATAATCTCAGGAGCAAAATGAAGTAGAGCCGAAACTTTTTCTATGGTTTCAGCAAAAAGTGCAGTGTTTACACCTTGCTGATTTCTAATGCCTTTTAAGATTTTATAGCTCTTCAAAGACCTAATCATATCTTTTGCTTCACCATGTGAAACCGGAACTAAATTGTAGGAAATGTCTTTTAAAACTTCGATAAAAATACCTCCCATGCCGCATAAAACCGTATGGCCAAAATGCTCTTCAAATTTTCCTCCGATGAAGAGTTCTGTACCGCTTAACATCTGCTGCATAAGAACAGCAGTAGTTTCGGGAATTTGCATCATTCTCTCAAATTCTGCGTTCACCGTTTCAATATCGTTAATGTTTAAACGAACACCACCAACATCCGATTTGTGAACAGGGCCTACAACCTTCATTACCAATGGAAAACCGAGTTTTGTTGCTTTAGCAATTGCTTCCTCAGTCGTTCTGACAACCGCTTCTTTAGCGCGATTAATACCAACCGCATCCAATAGTGCTGTCACCTCGTGTGGCTCTAAATATCCTGATTCTTCTCTGAAATCAATGATGCTTCTTATGCGTCCCTCGTCCACATCGGGATATTTATAATTGAGTGGGGCAGGGGCTGGAGTATGATAAATCTTGGCAAGAGCATTTCCCAAACTTACCTCGTCAGGAAAATTAATTCTGCCTTTTTCTAAAAATTCTTCGATTTCCTCTTTTGCAGTCAATCCGGATGGAAGAACAGCAAAAACAGGCTTTTTGATTTTATTCATCTTTTCGTCAAGCAAGTCGTAAACATCAAAAATACGAGTTAACCCCGGCGTGCCAAAGATAACTATCATAGCGTCAATATTCTCCATTTTCTCATCAACGAAATCCATGATTACGCCCAATTGTTCGGCAGTTCCGGTGGCCAGAAAATCTATGGGATTGGCTGCCGATGAACCGGGATATAATTGCGTAAGAAGCTCATCTGCAATATCTTTATCGACTGGTGGCACTTCAAGTCCACCTTTGCTTAAAGCATCAGTTAGCATCACAGCCGGTCCGCCTGCATGCGTTATGATGGCAATATTTTTTCCTTCTAATTTGGGGTGCATGAAAACAGCAGCAACATTCATCAATTCCTCGCGACCATAACAACGCACGATTCCCGCTTTTCGGAATAAAGCATCTACTGCTAAGTCGCTGTTAGCTAAAGCTCCTGTGTGGGAAGATGCAGCTCTGCTTCCGGCTTCGGAAGCTCCTGCCTTGATGGCGGCAATCCTGCATCCTTTTGATATTAAACTACTTGCGTGTCGAAGGAGTTTTTCCGGCTTACGGATATTTTCCATATAGAGCAGCTTAACCTTGCTGCTTTCGGTTGGATCAAAAGTTTTGTCCATGTGTTCTAAAATCTCCTCAACACCCATTTGAGCTGAATTACCGACAGAATAAACGGAGGCAAAAGTGAGCCCTTTTGGAATTCCTGATTCAAGGATGAAGCAAGCAGTTGCACCCGAACCACTAATGAAATCAATGCCTTCGGGTTTCAAAACAGGGATAGGCTGGGTGAAAATGCTATGGTGATTTGGGGTAAGAATTCCGGTGCAATTTGGACCTATAAGACTTCCGCCAACAGCGTTGATTTTCCGTACGATGTCTTCTTCTAATGCGCGTCCTTCCTCGCTTTCTTCACTGAAACCGGCAGAGATGATGATGAATGCACGCGTTCCTTTTTTGGTGATTAGCTCCTCAACCAATTGTGGGGTGTATTTGGCGGCAATCGCTATGACCGCTAATTCTACATTTGGAAGAGCATCTACGCTTTTATAACTTGCAATACCTTGAACTTCATCTTCTTTGGGATTAAGGACGTATAGATTTCCTTTAAAAAGGCCTTCAATAATATTAGTTAAAATCTTTCCTCCGGGTTTTTGAATATTGTTGGAGCCACCAACGACTACAATACTTTTCGGATTTAATAATTCTCTGTTTATCATTTACATTCAGTGTTTTAATAGTTAAAAAATAACGGGTGCTAAGCTATGAAAAAAAGCGGGTCAGTTTTGCAATTATAAACCCAATTTTTTCAATATTTCTTTTGATAGGGCATCTTTGTGAATCATAATCGCAACCGTATTCATTCGTGTGTAAGATTCCGACATATAAAGATAACCTCCTAATTCATTGCTATTTCCCCAACTGTTCTTGGTTTTATAATAAATTGTTCCGTTTTGATCTTGTACAATTCCGGTGAAGTGCATTAAATGATCATCTGTAACTGATTGATTGTCAAATTTAATCTGACGCAATTCCTGACTTACTTTCTTTTCAGGAACAGGGGTTTTAAAGGAAAAGGCGTTTTTCATTAAGTCGCCTGCCGACAAATTTTCCCATCGACTCATTTCTAAACCTTTCAAATTTTCAACATCCGTTTCAGGCAGAATTGCTAAATTGTTTTGATGCGAAAATCCTGGATTACTAACATCACCATCCCAACAAACACTGTAGCCTTTTTGCAAGGATTCGCGGATAATGGTCATTAAAACATCAATAGGAACATTATAATAATCAGCATTATACGACCAGTTGTCGGGTATTTCTAACCGCATTTTTTCATAGAAAGGATGGTGCGTATAACTGGTCATTTCAATATAATCTTCAGGATTTATTTTTAAATTTTTGGCATAAACCAATGGCTCTGTAATCGCCTGTTTGGTTTTTAGAGGATCTCCTAAATAACTGATTAGTAGTTGTGTAAAAGCTTGTGACCAAATAGGCGATAGAGTTTCGTTCGGTTTTTTAATGATGGCTTTCAGGAAATTTTCTAACACCGCGTCAAATTCTCCATGCTCATGATTTTTAGTGCCATAATTGATTCCCGGAAAATCCGATTCGTGCACAACACCGTATTTTTTAATAATATCAAAAACATCGTGCGCTTGTCCACCCGGACCAAAATTGGCACGGCCTTGAAGCCTAACATAGTTGTCGGCCTTTGCCTTGTATCCATGGTAAACAAAATACATTTCAGACAAATCGACACTATCTTTTGTCAATCTTAACACTTCCGTTTCTACAAAACTTACCGTAGCATAACTCCAACAAGTTCCTGATTTGTACTGATTTTTCACAGAAGTTGACGGGATGTCCTTAATGGTCTTAAAGATGAATCCTGTTGAATCGGCCTCAGATTGTGCTCCAAGAGTTAGTAGCGTCAAGCTTAATAAAATGGATAACGATATTTTTCTCATAACTTTGGAATTTATTATTAAATATTTGAATTACATATCCTTGTAGCAAATTCTTTAAGATTTACACCATCAAAATTGCCGGAGCTCATCAAAAGTAAATTTGCCGATTGAAAGGTTAAGCTTAATAAGTATTCTTTGAGTTTCTCACTTTCTGTAAAGACCATAATATCAGGTCGTTGGAATGCCTGTTTTACTTGTTCAGCGCTTATCGGCGGAAGCTTTTTGTGTTCGATGGTGTGCGGATTAAAATACACAATGGCAATGTCAGGGGAATCCATGGCGCCGGCGTAATGCTGAAGAAATTCGCTGTTTAAACTGCTAAACGTGTGCAACTCCATAGCAGCGATTAGTTTATGGTTTTTAAATTGTTCTTTCACTGCTAAAGTCGTGGCTTTCAGCTTGGAAGGAGAGTGGGCAAAGTCTTTAAAAACTTTAGTCGTTGCATTTTCTCCGATTAATTCCAAGCGATTGCTTGCTCCCGGAAAGTCGCTAATGGATGCCAAAAAATCTTCCTTTTTTATACCTAAAGCTTCGCAAACCACTCCTGCTCCGTTGATATTGGAAAGATTATGCTTTCCAAAAACTTTTAAAGGATATTTTGTTTGATTGTGAATGAGGTACGTAATGCCATTTTCATCAATATCGTGGGCGGGAATATCATACCCAACAATATTTTCAGGTGTATAAGCTTCTTGTGCCAGTTGATAAAGAATTGCATCATTGGCGGCATAAGCCAAAGTTCCGTTTTTGTCGATTAGATTAATAAACTGTCGAAACTGATCCACATAGATTTCAAACGTGGGAAATACATTGATATGATCCCAAGCGATACCGCTAATTATTGCAATATGAGGCATATACAGATGAAATTTTGGTCGTCTGTCGATAGGTGAAGTGAGGTATTCGTCACCTTCGATTACCATAATTTCGGCTTCTTCCGTGAGTTTGACCATTACTTCAAACCCGTCTAATTTAGCGCCAACCATATAATCACAATTCATTTTCATTTTTCCTAAAACATGCAAAATCATAGCTGTTATTGTGGTTTTTCCATGACTTCCTCCTATGACGATGCGCGTTTTGGTTTTCGATTGTTCGTATAAATATTCAGGATAGGAAAAAATCTTTAAACCTATTTGTTGCGCCTTGATTAGCTCCGGATTATCGTTTCGAGCGTGCATGCCTAAGATTATTTCGTCCAATCCTTCATGAATACGGTCAGGATTCCATCCAATGCTTTGAGGCAAAAGCCCATACTTTTCAAGATTTGATTTGGCGGGATCAAATATTTCATCATCAGACCCAGTTACAACGTATCCTTTATTATGCAATGCAATGGCAAGATTGTGCATCGCTGATCCTCCAATTGCAATAAAATGTACTGTTTTGCTCATATCATAAATAAAAATTACTTAAAAGACTCCAATTACAAATGTTTCAAATTTCATTATTATTTCAAAACTGTTTCACATTAAACCAATGTTTTATTCACCGTTTATTGTTAAGTAAATTTGTCCATTACGAAATTTTTCAGACTACCCGAATAAATTTTATATTTGTAGGTCAAAACAGCATTATGAAAGTTCTACTAAATTTTGCAGCTATCTTACTGACATTTAGCTTGTCGGCTCAATTTTATAATACGGGTCAAGATCCTGCATTTATTCGTTGGAAACAAATTAATACCGAACATTTTCGAATCGTTTATCCTTCTTATGCCGACTCAGTTGCACAAGTTGTTGCCGCAACTTTGGATTGGAGTTATCAGAATATTACATCAGACATGCAGCATAAACCACGTAAAGTTGGTGTGGTTATTCATGGCGAAACAGCAATTTCAAATGGAATGGTAACGTGGGCTCCTCGCCGTGTGGAGCTTTTTTCCGTTCCTCCGGCTGATAATTATGCGCAAGATTGGTTTGAACAGTTGGCTATTCATGAGTTTCGTCACGTGGTGCAAATTGATAAGCTCAATCAAGGGTTAACAAAATTTCTGTACTATCTTTTTGGAGAACAAGCAGTTGGAGGGGTTTTGGGCGCTTATATTCCAATTTGGTTTTTGGAAGGTGATGCCGTGTGGTCCGAAACGGAATACAGCCTTAGCGGAAGGGGCAGACTTTGGTCGTTTTCCGAGCCTTTAATGATTCAATTTCAGCAACTTGGTGCTTTTTCTTTTGATAAGGCTACCATGGGCTCGTACAAACATTTTGTTCCAAATGAGTACGTTATTGGTTATAATTTTTTAAATGAAATTCACCGTCATTATGGAGATTCTGTTGTGCCAAATGTGCTTGATTATGTTGGTCGAAATCCATACATGATTATTCCTTTTAGTCGTTCATTAAAATTGAATACCGGCTATAGAAAAAGGCAACTGTTTGATAATATGATGGATAGCTTGCAATTGCGATGGAAAAATCAATTGATTTATAATCCGGCAATTCTTAGTTGGCAACCTTTAGAAGAAAAGAAGGAAGATTATAATAACTACCGATTCCCTTTTGAGATAAATGATTCTATTGTGCTTTTCCTAAAAACTTCTTACAATCATTTGCCTAAGTTTGTTTATGTAAACAAAAACAAAAAGTTATCTGAGGAAAAAACATTGTTTTCTGTTGGTTATTCACCGTTTTATAATGTCAGTTTAGAGAATGATATTCTGTGTTGGGAAGAATTACGGTTTGATGAGCGATGGCAACATAAACAGTCGAACGTTATCATGTTATATGATTTGAAAAAAAAGAAAAAAGTTCAGTTGACAAAAAACTCTCGGTATTTTTCCCCTGAGCTCAACTCCGAAGCTTCTAAAGTAGCTGCAATCGAAATCACTCCTGAAAATCGTTATAATTTAATAATCATTGATATAGCAACCAAAGAAAAATCTTCTTTTCAATTACCTTACATGATTTCTACTATCCAATGGTGTACAAACTATAATCGTTTGTTTTTTGTAGGACACACGACTAAAGGTCATAATATCGCGTACTTAGACCTTGAAAATGGACAAGTGGTTGAGGTTTTGAAGCCTGATTATTTTCAAAAAGGGTTGGTACATTTTGAAGGCGATACCATCTTTTATAATGCTGAATATGAAGGTCCTGCTGGGGTTTATGGTCTTGTTTGCAATGGAAGTTCGATATTCAAATACGAAACTGGCAGGTATTCGGCAAACGATGCCTATATTTCACCTTCCCGCCATTTATATTTCACTATTCCAACCGCTTATGGATATCGACCGGTAATGATTTCAAAGAACGCAATAGAAACTAAGCCCTTTCAATTAGAAAAAAATTATAATGATAGTTTGGTATTGGCATCAGAAAACAGAGCAAATATGCAACGCGATGGTTTTGAACTGAAAAACTATGAGTCGAAGAAATATTCCAAATTAGGTCATCTTTTCACCTTGCATTCGTGGGGATTGACCGGCATGAAAGGATCGAACTATGATGTGAATCCCGGCTTTCATATTATGTCGCAAAATTTGTTAGGAACATCGGAGTTCGTGATTTCGCATAATATTCGTCGTAGTTTGAAGCTAAATTCCATTTCTGCAGAATATATTTATAAGGGTTGGTATCCTCAGATTTCCTTAAAATATGAGTATTTTAATGAACAGTTTACGAACAGATTGGGTCCTGAAGATTCTCTTTATGCGCATTATATTGCAGGAAGAATAAGTCAACCTTTAGTCCTTAATCGCCGCCGATGGATTAGTAATTTGAATCTATTTCTAGAAAGCAAAATAGTTAGTTATAAATTTGTTTTAGGTGGTTCATCTCAATTCCACCATAGTTATCCGAATGCTATTGTCGGAGTTTATTTTGATTTGTACAAACGAATGACATACAGACAGTTATATCCTTCCTTAGGATTTCAATTATGGTTTTCGAATTATGGTTCAATTATCAAGAAAGGTTCAATTAATATTGGCCAAGCTAATATTTTCTTGCCCGGAATTTTACCTAATCACTCATTGCGATTGTATGCAGGATATCAGGAAGTTAAGAGATATTATAAGGAGTTGATTTTGTTGAATTACGAAATCCGGACCCCACGAGCTTATACCGGTTTTTGGGATAATCGGATTTTTGCAACATCAGTGGATTATTCCTTCCCAATTGCCTATCCTGATTGGAGTTTGGGCTCGGTATTCTATTTTAAACGTTTGAAAATGAATTTGTTTTACGATTGGGCTTACAAACAAGAGAGGCATCAACTGCCTTTTGTTTATGCGGAGAATTTTGGTGCTGATTTAATTTTTGAAGGTCATGTATTTCGATCGGTTACTCCGATTGAGTATGGAATCAGGTATGCTAAAGATAGAGATAATAATAGTTTTTATCAGTTTATTTTTGGGATGGGATTGCCGTAATGCAAATCCTTGTGCTTTTTGACCCTCATTTTTATCTATATTCGCCACCTTAAATTTTTATGCAATGAACAGAATTTTACTATTATTTACACTTTTGATATTTTTTAGCACGGCCATTTTTGCGCAGCCTTCAAAAAAAACAATTAATCATACCGTTTTCCCAAATTGGAAAAGTATTGAGTCCTGGAAAATTACGGACGATGGGAAATGGCTTGTTTATGAGGCAAATCCAGCTAAAGGGGATGGTGCTTTGTATATTCTCAACACCGAATCCGGGGAAGTGGACACCATTCCTCGCGGTGTTCGGCCACAGATTGCACCAAATGGGCTATTTGTAGCTTTTATGATTGAACCTCAGTATGATACGCTGAGAGCAATGAAGTTGAGAAAGGTAAAAAAAGAAAAACTTCCTACCGATAGTTTGGGGGTTTTTTTACTGAATTCGGATAGTTTGATTAAGATTCCAAAGGTTAAATCCTTTCAAATGCCCGATACGTTGCGGTCGTATTTGATTTATGTTTCATCGGAAAAATCTATGGACAAAGCAACGCCAATGAAAAATGGCTGGTGGATTTTTCAGAAAAAACATGAAAAAACGACCCTTTTAGAGGAGACCAAGTATAAAGGTGACGATTTGGTTTGGTATGATCCAATAATTGGTAAAAAGCAGATATACAAAACGATAGAGGATTTTAAAATGTCGAGGTTTGGCGATAAGATTGCGCTCATTCGAAATGAAGATGCAGTGAAAAAACCGGTTTGTGATATTCGATTATTGGATGCAGATTCATTAAAAATCAAGACGGTTTTTGCAGATACAGGTGTAATAAATCGCTTTTCTTTTGATTATCATGCAAATCAGTGGGCTTTTCTTTTCTCTGCCGATACGGTTAAAAAGAATAAGATATTTGATTTGAAATATGGTAATATTTCTCTGGATGATAGCACTTTATTGATTGCCGACACAAGTTCTAATTATAAAATGGCAGGAATGTGTCCAACGGTTAATGGTAGTTTGGCTTTTTCAAAGGATGGTTTAAAGTTGTTTTTTTACATAAGTGAGAAGCCACGCCAAGAATCAAAGGATACCTTGCTTGAAGACGAAAAATACCAGTTGGATTTATGGTCCCATTTCGATGAATATTTGCAGCCTCAGCAACTTCTTCGCGCAAGATGGCAGCCAAAAGAAACTTATCAATGTTTTTTTCACGTTGAGCGAAAAGAAATCATTCAGCTTGAAAATGAGCTTTTGAAGAAACCTTCGATTCCAAACTATGGAAACGCAAATAGGGCATTGTTGAGTGTGGATAAACCATACCGTAAGATGCAAACATGGGATGGTTATTATGCTGATTATCACGTTATGAATCTCTTTGATGGAAGTGAAGAAATTGTTTTGCAAAAGTTTCAGGGAAATGTAAGCCTTTCGCCGGAAGCAAAATATGTGCTGTATTATTCCAGCGAAAAACGGTCGTGGTTTGTTTATGACATCGAAGCCAGACGACATACAAACCTTACCAAAGATATTCCGATAGCCTTTTACGATGAGGATAATGATATGCCGATGTTGCCTTCATCTTATGGATTAGCCGGCTGGTATAAAAATGACAAATATGTGGTTGTTTATGATCAATTTGATCTTTGGAAATTGGATCCCACCGGAGGTGAAGAGCCTGTAAATCTTACACATAACTTAGGTCGTGAAACAAAAACGCGTTTTAGAGTAATGAGTTTTGACAAGAATAGTCGGTTTTTAAATGATAATACCGCGCGTGCTCTATATGCTTTTGACAAGGTGACGAAAGACGCCGGAATTTATCATTATGATTTTGAGTCTGAGGCTTTACCCCAAAAGTTGATTATGTCCAATCATAGTTATCGTGGATTTTCGAAGGCCAAATCCGCAGATGTTTATTTTTTTATGAGGGGAAATTTTCAAGAATATTACAATTTATATATGGCTGATTCTAAATTCCGGAAAATCAGTCTTATGACCGATGTGAATCCACAGCAAAAGGAATATAATTGGGGAACGGTTGAACTTACAAAATGGACAGCTTATGATGGGACAGAATTGGAAGGCCTGATTTATAAGCCTGAGGATTTCGATTCTACAAAGCAATATCCGATGATTGTGTATTTTTATGAAACGTATAGTGATAATTTAAATCTCCATTATATTCCAAAACCAAGTCATTCTACTATTAACTTCACCGAATATGTGAGCAATGGATATATTGTTTTTGTGCCCGACATCCGATACAAAGTGGGCTATCCGGCGCAATCGGCTTATAATGCGATAGTTAGCGGAACAGAGTTTATGAAAAAGTTCTCATGGATAAATCCTCAAAAAATTGGTATTCAAGGACAAAGTTGGGGAGGTTATCAAGTGGCCATGTTGGTGACTATGACAAATATTTATGCGTGTGCCGAAGCCGGTGCACCGGTTGCAAATATGACTTCAGCTTATGGAGGAATGCGGTGGGGCTCTGGAGTGAATCGCGCATTTCAGTATGAGAAGACTCAAAGCAGAATTGGTGCAACTCTTTGGGATTCCTTGGATTTATATATCGAAAATTCACCACTATTTTTTGTGGATAAGGTGCAAACGCCACTGCTGATAATGCACAACGACAAAGATGGTGCGGTGCCTTATTACCAAGGAATTGAGTTTTTTAACGCTTTACGCCGTCTTGATAAAACCGCTTGGTTGCTGGTTTATAACAATGATGACCATAATCTGATGAAATGGCCCAACCGAATGGATTTGAACATCAGAATGCGCCAGTTTTTCGACCATTATTTAAAGGATGAACCAATGCCACAGTGGATGAAAAATGGAATTCCGGCAAGGGAAAAAGGTAAGACAACGGGTTATTCTGTGGAATAGACAGGTGGATTGGAGGGGTTTGTTGTAATGAAGATGCTCTAAAATCTTTAAGCTTTCTGCAAGATTGATATAAGAATGTTGATAGTGTATCATGCTGATATACAAGATTCTTGCTTCTGTACATGAATGGATTAGACTGATTTTTAAGTTTACGAAAATTTGAAAGCGGGAAGATTTTTATTTGATGATTAATTCGGATTTTAAAAAAAACTTATATTTGCTCCTCTTAATAATCACCCAATCGCCTTAAAATGAAAACTATGGAGAACTTAAACGCAGAACGGTTAAAAAGTGTTAAAGTGTTATAATACAGAGAATTAAATAAATTTACTAACCACATACTTAACGTAAAATAAATTCCTTTTAGGAGATATTTATTCGGAAGGGTATAT
>JAFGWF010000285.1 GCA_016937295.1 Bacteroidales bacterium | reverse complement strand
TTATGATGTGAGAATTTAGAAATTTGGATTTTTAATCATTGCAACCGTTCACTCACAAGACCGCCTTTCTCAGAGGAGAGAGGTGGTCTTGTTTTCTTTTTTAGAAAATTAAGTCGTTTTATGCAAGATAGTGATAGTATTATTTTCAGTGGCTCAATGGTACTCAATGACACTTTTGATGTTGAAAACTATCGTTCAATTTTTGTTTTTAGTGTGCAATAAATATCTTCGATTTTGTTAAATTCGTAGGGTCAACTAAAATGAACCATCACCTATGTATTTAGAGTCTCTGCGTGTATTTTTAGAAGCAGCCAAAGTGCCTGTTGTTAAGCCACAACCAAAAACCTTTTTAGGTATTTCCAGGCAACCCCATTATGAAAATGTTCTCTCCAATATTTACGCGTTCTTTTTTGATGTGAATGAAGAACATGGCTTCGGTGATCTGTTTATTTCCTGTTTGAAGGAGTTATTGCAAGAAGCAGAGGAGGAGACTTACAGTGCTTTTTACAATTGTGAGGAATTGAGCCCTGAAACGGAATGGACAACCGATAAGGGAGGACGGATTGATATCCTACTGAAAAATGAAACCCATGCGATCATCATTGAGAACAAGGTGTATCACTATCTGAATAATGATCTGAACGACTACTGGAACTCGGTGAAGGTGCCGGATGAAAATAAACGAGGCGTTGTATTGTCTCGTCGTCCGGTTCCTTTGTCTAAGAAATCCCGCTTTGTCAATATTACCCATGAAGTGCTCATGAGAAAAGTTATGGGCCAATCCGGGAATTACATCCCCTCGGCAAACGACAAATACTTAACTTTCTTAAAAGATTTTTATCAAAATATTATTAATATCAGTTCATCAATTATGCAAAGTTCAGATTTTGCCTTCTATTTTTCCCACCAAGAAGAAATTAACAATGTTACAGCCTTCAATCAACGCGTCAGAGCGCATGTTTTTTCTGAAATAGAAAAAGCAGCGAGTCTGCTCGATCCAAAATACAAGCTGTCCCTATCCGGAAAAAGAAGTGATCGCTTGCGTTATTACGTGTCGGACTCAAATCGTCAGTTGATGATTACGGTGGTTGCGGATCATCGATTGTTTAACCATAATAAACCAAAAATGTTTCTTGTAGTAGAGATGCAGGGAAAATTACTTGAAAACAAAGAGATTTTCAAAACAGTGCAATTCAATAACGAGGAGAGAGCAGCCAATGTGCTGCGTGATGATTTCTGGACGAACGCAGATAAATATTGGGCACATTTTGCCGGGGCTACCTTATATCCCAATAAAGATGAATTTGCAAATTTGGGAGAGTACATTGTTAAGGAGTTAACCGATCAAAGGTTGCTGGATATTTACGAGAAGTTAAACAATTTTTTATCTGAAAAGAAGAAAGTAAGAGCAAATGGCTAAGAAAAACGGAAACGGCAAACAAAAGAGTATGGAGGAAACCCTTTGGGATTCAGCCAATAAATTGCGGGGTAGTGTTGAGCCTGCCGAATATAAACATGTGGTATTGGGGTTAATCTTCCTGAAATTTGCCAGCGATAAGTTTGAGGAGCGTCGGAAGGAATTGATTGCCGAAGGAAAAGAGAAATATGTGGAGATGCCTGATTTCTACAATATGAAGAATGTGTTCTTCCTGGACGAAGTCTCTCGCTGGTCGTATATTATCAGAAACTCGAAGCAGAACGATATTGCACTCAAAATTGATACGGCACTACACAATATTGAAAAGAACAACAAAGCCTTGCGTGGCGCTTTGCCAGACAACTACTTCTCGCGCCTGGGATTGGATATTACCAAACTGAGTTCGCTGCTCGATACCATTAACGATATTGATACGCTGAAGGATAAGCAGCAGGATATCGTTGGGCGGGTGTACGAATATTTCCTTTCCAAATTTGCCTTGGCGGAAGGAAAAGGGAAAGGCGAATTCTACACCCCCAAAAGCATTGTCAACCTGATTGCCGAAATGATTGAGCCTTATAAGGGAATTATCTATGACCCCGCTTGTGGTTCGGGTGGTATGTTTGTGCAATCGGTAAAGTTTATTGAGAGCCACCACGGGAACAAAAAAGAAGTATCTATTTACGGTCAGGAATATACCAACACGACTTACAAACTGGCAAAGATGAACCTGGCTATTCGTGGTATTTCCGGAAACTTGGGTGAGAAAGCTGCCGACACCTTCCAGAATGACCAACACCCCGACCTAAAGGAGGATTACATCATGGCTAACCCACCCTTTAACCAAAAGGACTGGCGGGCCGAAAACGAATTGGTGGATGACCCGCGCTGGAGTGGTTACGAAGTGCCGCCTAAAAGCAACGCCAATTATGGCTGGATTCTGAATATGGTTGCTAAGCTATCGGAAAATGGCATGGCCGGCTTCATTCTGGCAAACGGTGCATTGAGTGGTGGCGGTGATGAGTATAAGATTCGCCGTAAATTGGTTGAAAACAATTTAGTTGAAGCAATTTTGATTTTGCCACAAGATATGTTCTATACCACCAATATAAGTGTGACGGTTTGGATTCTAAATAAGAACAAGAAAGAACAGTCGAAACAGGTGGGCGACGAAGTGCGGCATTATCGCGATCGTGAGCACGAAGTGTTGTTTTTGGACTTGCGGCAAATGGGTGAACCTTTTGAAAAGAAATACACCCAGTTCTCCGACGACGATATTCGAAACATTGCTTCAACCTACCACAACTGGCAACAGGTTGAAAAAGGATACAAGGACGTTCCGGAGTATTGTTATTCGGCCAGCTTCGATGAAATTGAAAAGAAAGACTTCTCGCTTGTGCCCAGCAAATACATCGAGTTTGTAAACCGGGATGAAAACATCGACTTTGATGATAAAATGAAAGCGCTTCAGTCGGAGTTTGGAGAGTTATTGAAAGCTGAAGAGCAGTCGAAAAAAGATCTGTTGAAAGTGTTTTCTGAATTAGGATATAAAATAGACGTTTAAGAGTTGAACTGATGAACAAACAAGAGGTATTGAAGCATTTGAAATCAGCGTTAGACTATAATAGTCTTAGGTTGCCGGAGTATGTTGATTTCAAAATTGTTGATCGTCAGCTTCAGATCCATGTTGGAATCAATACTGGCAAAAAAAAGATGGCCTGCCT
This sequence comes from Bacteroidales bacterium, assembly GCA_016937295.1. Lineage (GTDB taxonomy): Bacteria > Bacteroidota > Bacteroidia > Bacteroidales > UBA1556 > UBA6267. The sequence continues at coordinate 6,357 of JAFGWF010000285.1, read as the reverse complement.
GGGGAATATGCAAAATGATGAAGCGGCTTTTGAAGGATGGAGTATTTGTTTAAAACATCATTTAAAGGATTTCATCGATTCCGCTAGTTTGTCGTGGGACAGTCCATGTGCATTGTCCATTAACGAGCAACGTCATTACAACCGTTTCTTGTACCGGGCTTTGCGATTTGCGGAGTTATTTAGCTGGTTTTCTGTATCTTCTGCACATGTCTGGGAATTAGCCGATTTTGAAAAAAATATTATCGATTTATTCATCAATACGCCCCAAAAGGATGCCGGCACACCGTCATCAAGAAAGATATCGGAGAAACAGTTAGAGTATGATCCGCATACCAGAGAATTGTTAAAAGAGGAATTTGGGTTTAAGGCCGTTGACCATCAGTTACCAGTCGGAGTAAAAAAGCAAGGAAAAGCATTTTTTACTGGACACGCAAGTGCCATTGATTTGTGGGGTGTAGACAACGATGATTGTTTACATTTGATTGAGTTGAAGTACAGGAATAAAAAGGTCGGAATCATTTCAGAGTTGCTCTTCTACCTGGAGGTAATGTTTGATGTTTTTTTTGCAGGACGAATTGGTAAGCCAAATTGCTCGAAATTTTATCGTGGGGCCGAATATTTATATGGGCCCAATGCATGCAAAGCATCGAAAATCAATGCTCATTTTATGACTGATGAACTTCATCCACTGGTTTCGGAGTCTATTGCATTGTTAAATACGAATTCGATAGGCGTATGCTTTAATATTTTAAACTATAAGCTGGGTGAAAATGAGTCAAACATCGGCGAGATATATTAAGACTGAATATAGGGAAAAAGAAGACTTCCGACAGGGAAAGTTTCGTGTTGATAGTGCATTGGATGGAAACAGTTATTTCCTGTCAGACTGTGAAAACAATCTTTTCAAAGGTATAAGACGAAACGCGACAGAATATTTCTCAGATAACAAAATTGCTTGGTGGAAATATGGTAAAAACTCGTCAGATGAACCAACAGACCACATGGTTTCGTCCCAAATTCAATGCCTTAACTTTCTTTATGCACTGCGAAACGACGACGCGGCAGTTTTGCAATTAGCACAGTTATTTGATAGCGACATTGATGCCGTTCTTCCAGTTCCGGGAGATAAGCAACCTGGTTATTTGTCATTCGAGTTTGTGTATGACAACAAACCGTTGTTAAACGAAGACGATGCCGGAGCCCAACGCGGTGCTTTTTGTACATCGGTTGATGTATTTTTGATAGCGATGCGGAAAGAACAAAAGCTGTTGATACCCATTGAATGGAAATATACCGAAAGCTACCTGGAACCGGAAAACAGAGCCTTGGAGAAAGGAAAAGGCCGAACACGGCAAAAGAGATATAACCAGCTAATCAGCGATTCGAAACAATTAAAAACTCCAACCGGTCTGGTGCATTCACTTTTCTATTACGAACCCTATTATGAGTTAATGCGCCAAACTTTGTTGGTCGAGAAAATGGTTGAAAAGAAAGTGGCCGACGATTTTCTGCACATTCTGGTTGCTCCAACGGAAAATGATGCTTTGCTGAAAAGCAGTTATGCCTGTGAACAGCAAGATTTGGTTGAAGTATGGAAAGGACAATTGCTGAAATCCGAAAAATTTCAGCGAATCGATAGTTCCCAAATTCTCGATTTATTGGGGCAAATGCCGGATTATTCGGCTCTCTACTATTATTTAAAATTGCGATATTGTTAAGATGAGATCGAATTACATACCAATTGGCGACTACATCCGGCTTGTTGATGAGCGTAATAAAGGGTTAAGAGTAAAACAGCTTTTGGGGTTAAGTATTTCAAAGCAGTTTATTCCATCTGTTGCCAATATTATTGGAACAGATATGGAGAACTATAAAATTATTCGCAAAAAACAGTTTGCTTGTAGTACCATGCAGGTCAGGCGTGATAAGAAAATGCCGGTAGCTTTACTGCAAGAGGTTGATGAAGCAATTATTTCTCAGGCCTATCCGGTTTTTGAAGTTAAAGATGAAAAAGAGCTTTTGCCGGAATATTTAATGATGTGGTTTTCACGTGAAGAATTCGATAGGGAAGCTTGTTTTCATGCAGTAGGTGGTGTTCGTGGAAGTTTGGAATGGGATGATTTCTGTGCCATGAAATTCCCTTTACCTTCTCCCGAAAAACAACGTGAAATTGTTGCCGAATACAACACCGTTAAAAACCGCATTGAGCTAAATAAGCAACTCATTCAAAAACTTGAAGAAACCGCACAGGCTATTTATAAGCAATGGTTTGTTGATTTTGAATTTCCCGATGAGAATGGGAATCCTTATAGGAGTTCAGGCGGTAAAATGGTTTGGAGTGAGGAGTTGGGGAAAGAGATTCCGGAGGGGTGGGAAGTGAAAACTCTTGGAAATATCATAAACTACAAGAAAGGTAACGCATTTAAATCTGAATTATATAAAGAGAAAGGAGTCAGAGTCGTTCGTGTATCAGATTTAACTGATGATTCCATTGATATTACTTCATGTATGTATATCGACGAAGTAATATCGCAGGAATTCCAAAAGTATGAATTAGCTACAAATGACATTGTAATTACAACTGTTGGTTCTTGGCCCCAAAATCCTGCTTCAGTTGTCGGGAAAGTTACTTTAGTACCAGGTTACGCCAAAGGAAGTTTGTTAAATCAAAATGCAGTGAAAATAAGAGCAGCCAATTTGAAAAATCAACTTTTTATTTATTACAGTATAAAAAATGGTGAGTTTGCTAATTACGTTATTTCTGGAGCTCAAGGAAGTGCCAACCAAGCTAGCGTTACATTATCACATATTTTTGACTATAAAATAGCAATGCCTGAAGAATTAGGGATAATTAGGACTTTTTTTAATACTAGTAGACAACTAATAGATATGAAAAAATCGGAAATATTAGAATTAAATCACTTTACGGCATTATTACTTTCGAAACTTGCAACCATAGAGGACTAATTATTATGAACTTAAATGCACATGGAATTAATGCTTTTATCAATGACTATGTTGAAAAACTTAGACAGGGTACAGCAACTATATTTGTTGGAGCGGGCATGTCAAAAGCCGCTGGATTTGTTGACTGGAAAGGTCTACTGAGAGATATAGCAAATGAATTAGGTTTAAAAATTGATGAAGAACCTGATTTGATCTCTGTTGCTCAATTTCATAAAAATAAGAATAACAATAGGAATAAGATTGACGAAAAAATAGTCAATGAATTCACAGACGCTGACTTTGAAACTGAGAATCATAGAATAATTGCACGGCTGCCATATAGCACAATTTGGACAACAAATTATGATGATCTAATTGAAGATGCCCATGTGAAAATTAACAAAAAGGTAGATGTTAAAAGCGAGGTAGATGACTTATTTGTCAATAGAAACAACCGATCGTGTATTGTGTATAAAATGCACGGGGATAAGGATAAACCAAGCAAAGCAGTCTTATTGAAGGAAGATTACGAGAAGTATTATTATACCCATGAACCATTCGTGTCGTTGTTGAATTCTGAACTAATTACCAAGTCATTCCTATTTGTCGGGTTTAGTTTTACCGACCCCAATATAAATTACATCTTTGGTCGATTAACGCATAGGTATAGCGATAAAAGCAAGGATCACTATTGTGTAATGAAGAGAATCTCTCTTGCAGATTGTAATGGTGATAATGATAAGTTTGAGTATGAAAAAATAAAACAGGAATTGTTTGTTAAAGATCTGCTCAGGTATCGGGTTCAAACGATTTTTATTGATAATTATTCTGATTTAACCTTATTACTTTCAGAAATTGAGAAACGATATAATTCCCATTCGGTATTTATTTCGGGGAGTGCGGTTGAATATGGTGATTTTACATCTCTTGAAGCTCAGAACTTTGTCCATTTATTATCAACGGAAATCATTAGAAATAATCTCACAGTTGTTAATGGCTTTGGATTGGGAATCGGAAGTGCCGTAATTAACGGAGCACTTGATGCTATATATTCAAATCCAAAGAAAAATTCAGAGGTTCAATTAGTATTGAAACCCTTCCCTCAGTTTCCGTCAGGAGGAAAAGACTTAGGTCAACTTTGGGAAGAATATAGGCAGAACATGATTTCAAGAGCCGGGATTATTTTGATTTTATTTGGTAATAAACAAACCGTTGATGGTATTGTAAATGCGGGTGGGGTAAGAAGAGAATTTGAAATTGCTATGTCAAAAGGATTGGTTCCAGTTCCAGTCTTCTACACGGGGTATATGGCGAAAGAAATATTTGACGAACTAGCTAGAGACTTCAGTAAGTATAATCTTAATGAGGATTTGTTTAGCGACATAAACAAGTTAACTCTCCACAAAGATAATTTACAAAAATCAGTCAGAGAAATCATTTCTATAATTCAAAAAATTACAAAGTAATGGGTAGAAAGATATTTGTATCCTATAAGTACTCAGATTCCCGTGTCGAAGACTTAGGGATAACGGAGCCTTTAAATGTTTTTGGAACAATTTATAACAGCAAAGTTCAAACGACAGCAAGACATTACGTAGATAAACTCGATGACATCCTTGAAGAAGAGGATCATATCTACAAAGGAGAAGATGACGATGAAAGTATGGAGTCTCTCGCAGATTCAACAATCAGTTCTAAACTTGGCGATAAAATTTTTGATAGTAGTATTACTGTTGTTCTTGTTTCCAGAGGAATGAAGGAGCCATATACGGCGGAATATGACCAGTGGATACCATGGGAGGTTTCATACTCTTTGAAAAAGCAAACAAGAGCCGGGAGAACCAGTAGTACCAACGGTGTAATTGCTGTCGTACTCCCTGATGAATTGGGCAGTTATGAATACTACATAACGAAGGATAATGAATGTAACTGTCGGTCTTTAAATACTTCCATGTTATTTCAGATACTGCGCGACAATATGTTTAATGTAAAAGAGGCAGACAAAAGGCTTTGCAATAACAGTTGGGTATATTCTGGGGATTGTTCTTTCATACAATCAGTTAAGTGGATTGATTTTATTTCAAATTCATCTAAATACATTAATAAAGCAATTGAATTAAGAGATCGAAAAGATGATTTTAACATTGTAAAAACAATTAAACTATAATTGTAATGAGCATAATTGATGAATCTCAGTTAAATAGATTTAGTAAATCAGCCCAAGAGTATTATCTGACTTTAGATCAGAGTTTAAGGAGTTACAAGAGCGAGTCATCTTATAATAAAACAAAGGTCTTTCTTTCTCATAAGCATGATGAAAAGCAATATTTGGAAAGTGCTATTTCTTTATTGAAGCGATATGGGGTAGATGTATATGTCGATTGGCTTGATGAAGGTATGCCAAAAACTACTTCTGGTGTTACTGCAGTAAAAATCAAAGAAAAGGTTAAACAAAATCATAAGTTCATTTTATTAGCAACAGAGGGAGCGATAAATTCCAAGTGGTGTAATTGGGAACTTGGTTTAGGCGATGCAGCAAAATATATTGAGGATATTGCTATATTACCAATTAGACAAGGTTACAGGGATTTTTCAGGCAATGAATATCTTCAGATTTACCCTTATATAACATTTGTCTCGGAAATAGAATTCATAAACAACAGGTACTATAGTGACGGTGCATATGTTGTTTTCCCGGCTATTAACGGAGATAATAAGGTAATTGCACTTAAGGATTGGTTAAGACGGAGATAGTCAATAAAATTCGATTTAGAATGCCCGAACAACAGAACATAGAATATAAACAAAGCTGGCACGACGATTACCTAAAGTGGGTTTGTGGTTTTGCCAATGCCGTGGGTGGGGTTATTTACATTGGTAAAGACGATGCCGGCCAGGTGGTGCATTTAGCCGATTTTGAAAAACTACTGGTGACCATCCCGCAAAAGATACGCAACGACATGGGTATTGTGTGCGATGTGAATTTGTTGGAAGAGGGCGAAAAAAAATACATCGAAATAAGGGTAAATCCCTATTCGGTTCCTGTTTCGTTACGTGGGCGTTATTATTATCGGTCGGGCAGTGTAAAAACAGAATTGACCGGAGTTGAATTAAATGAGTTTTTGCTCAAAAAAGCCGGAAAAACATGGGATGATGTAGTGGAAGAAGCCGCCACGCTGGATGATATAGATGAAAAAAGTCTGGCAGCTTTTATTGAGGCTGGTCGTGAAAAAGGCCGTATGCCTGAAACAAACGGGTTATCCACTTTACAGATACTCGATAAGCTTCGGTTAACCGAAGGTGATAAGTTAAAACGGGCAGCTCTTATTCTTTTTGGTAAAGACCCCAATCGTTTTTATCCCAATATTCAGGTAAAGATTGGCCGTTTTGGTAAAGATTCAACCGATTTGC
>JAFGWF010000284.1 GCA_016937295.1 Bacteroidales bacterium | reverse complement strand
TTTGTAAATCAGCAATTGGGAATGGAAGTATTACTAATGTCAGTGATGTAGTTTTTGTGAAACCGGAATCTTTTTCGGCGAAACATAGCAGAACTATTGCCCAAACAATTGGGGCAATCAACGACAAATTTTCGCAAGATAATAACTATATCCTTATCGGTCCCGGACGGTGGGGCAGCAAAGACCCTTGGCTTGGAATTCCGGTAAGTTGGGCTCAGATATCGAATGCCCGCGTAATCGTTGAATCGAGCCTCGAAAACTATCATGTTGACCCAAGTCAGGGAACTCATTTCTTCCAAAATATCACCTCACTGTATATCGGATATTTTACAGTTAATCAGCATATTAATGACGGAATGGTGGACTATAATTATCTTTCTAACTGTGAAGAGGTGATTTATGAAGATGAATTCGTGAAGCATATTCACGTTGAGAAACCTTTTCATGTGTTGATTGACGGGAAAACAAAGAATGCGGTTGTTTACAAACCTAATCGCAGGAAGCAAGTGGACGAAGTTCAGGATTTGGAAACTAAATAATTGGTCTTTAAAGGGGAAATTGAGCTAATCTCTAATATTTTAGTTCTTAACAATGATTTGAAATGGATGATTTTCAGCCTAATACATTGATTATGAATTTATTTAAAACACATATTGATAAGCAATTATTTAATAATTCAGGAAAAAATTTGTTTTCACATACTCCCGGTTTATTTGGTTTTCTTTCGATGCCTGAGGGACTTAGCCATACATTACTTCGTTTAAAAAAATCTGATGAAGACGCGTTAATAAACTGGCTGACAAATAGAGTGTTAGAGGAGTTTTACGATTTTAATCAATATTTTCATTTTAATGATATTGATAAGTTCAAATTGAAACGGATATATGTGAAGCTTTGGGAGCATTATCGGAATACAGGCGATATTTCGGTTTATCAAGCGACTCACTATAAGGAACTTAGCTCATGGCTTTTTCAGTCAAATCCGTTCGCCTTAACGCTCTATTCCGGCAATGGTGATTTACAAAACAAGGTTGTATGTGAAGAGTATAACGCTGATTTTCAGTTGGGTTTGTTGCATCTCGACCTCCACACGATAGAAGAGCCTATATTAGATATTGGCTGTGGTAAACATGGTTATTTAGTTAAATATCTCCGAAAATTGGGTTATAAAGCCGTTGGATTTGATAGGTTATGTGATAATTCCGAATTCTGCTATAACTCCGATTGGTTTGACTTTGATTTTCAAACGGAAAGGTGGGGCACAATAATCAGCAATATAAGTTTTAGTAATCATTTTTATCATCATCATAACCGAACGGATGGCGATTATTTAACTTATGCTCAGCGTTTTATGGATATTCTTTCTGCATTAAAATCTGGTGGTTCATTTTACTATTCTCCAAGTTTGCCTTTTATTGAATCAATACTTGATCCATTAGTTTTTGACATTAAGAATTTTAACGTGCCAAATTCTATGTACAAAACTTCAATTATTTATAAACTACCTTAAAGATTAATACTTTGAATTCACAAAAATATCGTTTAGAAGACTATGGCTATGACATTAGTTTTGAGGAGTTTAGAAAGAATCATAATCTTGAATCACTCGAAGTTGGCAGGGTGATTTCGGAGCATAAAGAAAGGTATATTCTTAAAACGCCAACTCAGGATTATGAAGCGGAAATACTTGGTAATCTGCGATATACAGCTCAAAGTAGGTTTGATTTTCCTGCTGTGGGTGATTGGGTCGCTTTTTCGGAGTACGATCAGGGAAAAGCCCTTATTCATGCCGTTTTTTCCAGAAAATCAATAATTGTGCGTCAGGCTGTTGGTAAAAAAGGAGAAAAGCAAATCATCGCTTCCAATATCGACTATGCCTTTATCGTTCAGGCAGTTGACCGTGATTTTAGTGTAAATCGAATCGAACGATATTTAACAATTTGTTTTGAATCGCAGGTTGAACCGATTATCATAATTAATAAAGTGGATTTGATGGAGAAAAATCTGGTGGATAAATATGTGGAGAGCATTAAAGAACGAGTAAAAAATGTACCCGTTTTTACCATTAGTAATCAATCAGGACAGGGGATTGCAACCCTTAAATCTGTACTTGAAACGGGCAAAACATACTGTTTATTAGGGTCTTCCGGTGTTGGAAAATCAACCATGATAAATACTCTTTTAGGACAGAAACGCATGGAAACAGGTGGGATAAGCGAAAGTACGAATAAGGGAAAACATGTGACTACGCGCCGCGAGTTGCATCTTTTGGATAATGGAGCATTGTTAATCGACAATCCCGGAATGCGGGAGGTTGGAATTGCAGATGCCGGACAAGGGCTTGAATTGACTTTTAATCAAATCGTAAAGCTGGCCCAAGAGTGCAAGTTTAGCGATTGTACTCATACCTCCGAGGTTGGTTGCGCAGTGATGTCAGCCGTCGTAAATGGGCTTGTTGACCGCGATTCTTATGAGAACTTTTTACGGATGGAGCGTGAGCAGAATTATTACGAATCAACAGTGGCCGAACGCCGTCAAAAAGATAAGCATTTTGGTAAAATGGTTAAAACCGTGAAGAAGTTTTATGAGTAAGGTTCACCTTTGGACTTCTATTACATCTTGAATTGAATAGAGACACCTACAAATTACTTTTCGTAATTCTTTAACATTCCGGTTTATGACATAATAATTTTTTCCTTAGTTTAGCATTATCAATCTGTGATTGATTTTTTTAACAGGAACAATCTTTTAACACTCTAAAAATTACAATACTATGTTAAAAACCGGAGACACAGTAAAAGTTCATTATACAGGCAAATTTGAAGACGGCTATGTGTTTGATTCAACGGTTGCCAACGAGCCCATTCTTTTCACCATTGGTGACGAAATGATGATTCAAGGTTTTGAAGACGCCGTCCGAACCATGCACGTTGGCCAACGGAAAACCGTCAAGCTTAAGCCGGAAGAGGCTTATGGAACTTATGATCCAAATTTGATTTTCGTTGTAAAAAGGTCGGAGGTTTTTGGTGATAAGCAAATCAAAAAAGGCGATGAATTGCAATTGCCCATCGAAGACGAAATTTACGCTCTAACGGTCATTGATATTGATGGCGAAGAGGTGAAACTTGACGGAAACTCCGAAATGGCCGGCAGAGACGTGATTTTCGATATCGAACTCTTGGATGTGCTTGATGCTGATGATGAGGGCTTTGGCGACTTCGAGGATTTAGAAGACTTCGAAGAAATGGACGATAATTCGGCCTATTATTAAAAAACTATTTCAGTACTTTTGCACACCGAAAATTTAAATGAAGATTAAATGAACATCAAAGACATCTTAGCCATTTCCGGTAAACCCGGACTTTTCAAAATGCTATCCCAAAGCAAAAACAGCATCATTGTGGAAGGACTTACAGACGGAAAACGTATGCCCGTTTACGCCGCTCATCAAATCAGTGCTTTAGAGGAAATCAGCATTTACACTCAAACTGAAGACAAACCCCTCAAGGATATTTTCAAAGAAATTTTTATCAAATACGAAGGCAAAGAAGCTATTTCTCCTAAATCTTCCGCTACTGAATTGGAAGCTTTTTTTAGGGAAATCTTACCGGACTACGACCAGGAACGCGTGTATGCCTCCGACATAAAAAAAGTGGTTCAGTGGTATAATTTGCTCCTAAAAGCCGGTTTGATTGACGTTGAAGCCGATGAGCCTGAAAATACCGAAGAGGAAAAACCTCAAACGGAAGAATAATATGGCCTATTTTAATATCAACCATCATCAGCATAGTGAGGATTTGTTGATTGTCGGCAAAAGAGACATCAACGAAAGTTATTATGTGCTCACTTTGCAATCGAGCTATCAGTTTCCACAAATTGAACCCGGACAGTTTGT
>JAFGWF010000283.1 GCA_016937295.1 Bacteroidales bacterium | reverse complement strand
TTAAGAGGCCTTGAACTTGTGCGACCCCTAATTTTATGCAACGGTTGTGGTAATAGGTCGTGGTGGATTGTCGCCCGATTACCTGTCAGCATGGACAGAGGAATCTGGTGAGAATCCGCCGTTGATGCACTAGTCTAGCCCCACCATGCCTTTTACCACGTGTTGTGTAACGTTATTTTTTATTTAAATGTAGCTTAAATTTCCAAGTCATTTTTCTCAAAGTCCGGATACAAGAATTCGAGATAGGTTAGAGTCACTCTTTAAAAATCCTAAATTCAGGATATTGCTTTTCAGTCCAAAATTTAGAGTGTTCTCTTTTCAGTCCGTGTTTACCGAGCTGGGCACGCTCCGAATTCCTAATTTCCTTTTCTTTTTTCTTTCCGTTCGTTCTGTTGATTTTCTGTCCGAATAGTTTTGAAGTCCTGAAGTTTAATTTCCAAACAGAGTTTTAAAAATTGCAATTCCAGATTCTTTTCAGTTCTTATAATCCGTTTTGTTCTTGCTAATCCCGCTGGAGTTCCTAAGATTCCATGTGGTTCGTTCCGATCCTTGTTCTTGTTACTGTTATTACTTTTATCCACTAAACCATGCTTTTTGCGCTGCAGCCCTACAATGTTACACAACGGATGGCGGTATGAAATCGTTGGGGATTGCGGGCTACTTACCTGTCGAGTTACACCGAACTTGATGCGGGACAGAACGCTTACATAACCACTTAAACCCCAATGTTTTATACCGCGTGTTACCAACTGGCCTTTATTCATTTTCAATCAATTTATCTATCAATTTTGCAGTGCCTCGTGCGTTCGGACAGACACACTCTTTGACAAGTTTTGGTCGTGCATTTGGCTTTTTTAGCGACTTGGCAATGTGTGTGGCAGTGAAGCGTTGGCATTTATCTAATCTTTTGGTGGTGTCCGTTTATGCGGTTTCACGGGTACTGTTTTTGGTCCAGGCTTTGGAGCATCTGGATTCTTTCTCGGTACTGGCGAAGGTGTCGACCTCTTATGAGGTTTAACAGGAACAGTCTTTTTAGCCATAATATTAGATTTTAAATTTATTGAATCTCAATTTTATCAATTTCTTTCATTAATCTGTCTGTTTCCGAAAGAGCAACAATTATTTTCCGATAGTGCGAAACATCCTCAAAATCAAGTGTTCTATTTTTACGGTCCTTTAACCATTTTTGAGCTGGTTGATACCCACCAATGAAAAAGTTCCAAATAATCTCAGGTACGTTATCGAAATACTGTGTATCATTTATGTAAACTTTACCTTCTTTGAAAATTGGTTTTAGTACCTCGTTATCACCACCAATTGGGTATTGAGCTATGTGATTTTCAATTGTAAGGCTTTCTAAAAGATGTATTTGCCTTATTTCTCCACCTAATTTAACCAATTGCCAAAACGTGACTTGGTCTTTTGGGTATGGCACTCTTGGAAAATCTATTTTTAAAAATTCATTATATTTTTCACGATATTTTGGTGAATGTAGAACCGCATAAATGTAATCCAAAACATCAATTGGGGCAAAGGTGTTTTTGCCAGTTTCTTTTTCGTTGGTAAATGTTAAGTTTATTTTCTCAGCAATTTCCTGTACTTTTTTAGTATTTAAATTTGGTATTCTTTCCGATGATTCTTCTATTTTTTGTTGACCATTATTTTCTTCATATAAATAAAGAGGAAATGCGTTTCCTGCACCAAATTGACCTGCTGAATCTATATAGTTCTTATCACAAGGTGAGTTACCTATAAAAATGTGATTAAAACCTTTAATTGCTTGTTTGGGAGTGTTTAGAACTAAATTTTTTTGAAGTGCATGTTTCATTACTTTGTCTCTGGCTCTATCAATAAGCTTAGTATCGTAGTATATAAATCTTTTATCAAAGATTCTATAATCAACTTTTTGTATTCTTGACTTATCAGAGGTAATATCATAATGTGATTCAACTTGACTTGTTAATTCTTCTCTTGTATAAGCTACTAACACAGCATCTTTAGATGTTACAATTCCGACACTATTTACAGGAAAGAGTTCGTCAATTTTTATCCCTTTTACATATTCAATTTTACCAACGAAGTCTTTTTCTACAAAAAAGTAATTAGGTTCAGTGCAATTCAATTGTTTCCAATTTAATGAACTAAGAGTGTTATTATTCAGAAACTTATATTTAGATTCCCTTTTACCAAATAAGTCAGAATTAAAAATTTTACCTAATTCATTTTTCTTTTTCTTTCCTGTTTTAATAAAAAGATTTATAGAAACACCTTGCATGATGTCAAAAACATTTTGGTCTGTTGAACCATCTGGACAAACTTCTTTTTTCTTGGCGTTTCCATGTAAGTCAAGAATGTAAATCTTATCAAAACATTCCAACAAATTTTTACGCATTTGGCGAAAAACAATACCATCAATAAAGCTATTGTTTGAAATATAAGCTAAAATTCCACTTCCATTTTTTTCAACGAAATACTGACCGTATCGGATAAATTTCACATAATCATCAGAAAGAGAATTGTAACTCTTTTCATTTAAGTTTCTTTTGTAATCAGCGATTAAATTTTCTATCCAATTATTTTTATTCGTGCTACTTACTGCATAAGGGGGATTCCCTATAACACACATAACTGGGGAATCTCTCTTAATGTGATTTGCTTCATTAGCTTCATTCGCCAAAACAGTTGCCCAAAGTGAGCCTGTATCGGGATGATATTCCTCTAAACTATTAGTTAGATAAACTTTAAATCGTTGGTCTTTGCTAGCTATATAACCAGTTTCCTTTAACAATAAATCCAGTTTCAAATGAGCCATTGCATAACTAGCCATGAGCAACTCAAACCCGTTCAGACGTGGTAAAAGATGTGTTTCAACGTAATTACTCCAAATCCCTTGCTGCCCAGCAAATTTCTTATGAATGTGTTTTGTGACTTCGGCAAGGAAAGTCCCTGTGCCTGTTGCTGGGTCAAGTATTTGTACTTTATGTACCTCTTGGTCTACTTGTTTGTAACCTGTAATAGAACGCTTATCAATTGTTTGAGTATTAACTTTTATGTTTGTTTTTGAAGTATCGGCAAGTCCTTGAGGCAAATCAAATTCTGTTTTTAGAATATCATCAACGGCACGCACGATAAATTCAACGACTGGTTGCGGAGTGTACCAAACTCCACGGGATTTGCGCAATTTAGGGTCGTATTCACTTAGGAAAGTTTCGTAAAAATGGATAATAGGGTCTTCCATTTTTGTAGATTTCCCATAGTTTTTTAGAATTTCTTCTACGTTGGTTGCTAAGAAAACATCTGCAAGGCTGTCAACAATCCATTTTATACGGTCGTCAATATCTGGCCCCGAAATGTAACCGAATAGTTTCCTTAAAAACGGATTTGATTTTGGTATTAATTCTGCGGCTTCTTGTCTGCTGAAATCATTTAGTGTAGTATCATGCAGTCTGGCGGCAAACATTCCGTATGCAATTGTTTGGGCGTAAACATCGGCAAAGCCTTTGGGTGTAATATCATGAATAAGAATTTGCTTAAAAGCAATCATTTGGTCTTTCAGCGAACTGTTTTCTTCGTTTTCTTCATCGCTGGTTAAGGCTCTTTCAATAATTTCAGAAAGCAGGCGGGCTTTGCCCGCCATCATTTCTGCTAATTTCTTTGGGCTTTTTATGGTTTGCCCTATGTGTATACAAAAGTCTTTTATCAGGTTTTCAAAACTGGCAAAATTTTCGGTGAGTGATTTAATCCCTTTGTCTGTGATTTCTCCAATTTCGATTTTTGTAATAAGTTCACCGTCATGGTATAAATGAAAACGTAAGTAATCTGTAAAAATCAAGTTGCTTAAAGAAGCTTTGTATCTTTCAAATTGCTCTTTGTGTCCAGTTTTCTTTTTTCCTTCTAAATCATTATCACCGATGTCTTTAGCTTCAATAAATCCAACTGGAATGTCTTTTTTTGTCAAAATGTAATCAGGAGCTCCACAACTCTGTCTTTTCGGTTCATTAGTCGCCCGAATTGAAGGAACTAAACTTTCAATCAATTGTTGTAAATCGCCACGAAATGTATGCTCTGTTGCATTGCCTAACTTATAGCGTTGATTTATATTATCTAAGTATTGTTCTATTGTCATTTTATATCAATCCGTTTCTAATAATCACAAATGTATCAATTTACCGTTAGTGCGTTGGCAAAAAAACAGCTCTTTTGCAAGCTGAAGCATCGGCTCGTGTGTCAGGGCTTGCGAATGTGCTGTTTTGTGCGGTGGTTGTTTCATTATATCTGTTTTTTCAAACTGCAAAATTACCACAGATGCTTCTCTTAGTCAAGTAGGCAAAGGGAGTTTCACCCTAAGCCTCTCACAGAACCGTACGTGATACTCTCGCATCATACGGCTCTTGTTGTACG
>JAFGWF010000282.1 GCA_016937295.1 Bacteroidales bacterium | reverse complement strand
CTGGACAATTGGTGCAGACATAGCGTATTATGGTGTAAAGAATCTGGTTGTTGGAGAAAGCAGCTCATCAGCCGCAAAAACCAAATCCGGCGAAATATCTATCCCTCCAAAGTTTCTGATTGAAACCGAGGATAAAGGTAGCTTGAAATTAGTCAACAATAGTGCTAGTCAAAGTGGACTTTCGGTTTTTAACTCTTCAGGAATTGCTGCAGCATTTTATGCCAACTCAAATACATATGGAACATATTTCGGGAATGGAGGTTCAGGTCCGGCAGCTTATTTTGGAGATAAAATACAAATTGTTGACGGCACACAAGGTGCAGGCAAGGTACTTACCTCGAATGCCGACGGTGCTGCATCATGGCAAGAACCGGCAGGTAGCTTGTGGTCGGAAAGTGGATCTAATATATATTTTACCGGTGGAAACGTTGGTATCGGTACTGCAAGTCCATCCGGACAGTTGAATGTATACAGTGAGTCAACTTTAATAACCGGTTTCAATAGTGGGGGTGGTGATAACATTTTAGATTTTGGTCGCCCAAGCCAAACGAATGGTGCATATATGTTTTTTAATACCGGAAGTGCAAGGAAATTCTACATTGCTATGGTAGGTAACAGCGATGCACTCCGAATATTTGCTAATTCAACCACAAAAGGTGGATTACAAATCGAATCAAACGGAAATGTGACTATCACAACCGAACTAAACCAAACCAATACCGGAAATGCCAATATGCTACCTTTTGCCTATGGCTATGTTACTAATTCTGGCAGTCTATCATCAGGAACATCAAATATTGGAACAGTTTCGAGAATGTCAACCGGCCAATATAAAATTGAAATCGGTGGTTTAGGCAGCGACTATGTTGTTCAAATAACCGGAGTTGGAGGTTCTTCATTTTATTTGGCAAAACTTATGGGATTAAGTACAACTTACTTTACTGTTTCAACATGGGATACAAAATCCGATGGCTATGCCGATTGCGCCTTCACATTTGTAGTGTACAAACTTTAATATTAATCCAATGAAAAAAATAGTAATACTGCCTCTTTTCATTTTGCTAACTGTTTGGCTATCAGCGCAGGAAGTAGTTTCTTCTGCTGGAGAAACCCAAACTGTTCCGGGTTACGAAGTGAGTTGGACGCTTGGCGAAGCGGTAATCGAAACCGTTTCGGATGGAACGTCGGTATTGACGCAAGGCTTTCACCAAAGCAAAATAATTGTTACTGCTATTGATGAATTGCTTGTTTCCGGCTTGGAAATAAAAGTCTATCCAAATCCAACCGCTGAATTTGTTAACATCCATTTGAGTAACATCGAAGAAGAACCTGTTTATTCGCTCTTCGATTTTTCGGGAAAATTGCTGGAAAGTAAAGCCATCTCGAATACAGAAACTCGGGTGAATTTGAACGAATATGCAAGTGGAACTTATGTTTTGAGATTGAATCAGAATTTCGGTCAGCCTTTGCAGACATTTAAAATTATG
This sequence comes from Bacteroidales bacterium, assembly GCA_016937295.1. Lineage (GTDB taxonomy): Bacteria > Bacteroidota > Bacteroidia > Bacteroidales > UBA1556 > UBA6267. The sequence goes on along the minus strand of JAFGWF010000282.1, from coordinate 2,945 downwards.
AAAAAATAAATGCAGCTATTTTAAAAATCCGTTTTGATTCCAGGACGGATTTTTAGTTTATTTCCTACTTCGCTACCGAAGCAATAATTTCCTTTACATCTTTTCCAGCTACACTCATTACTTTTGCAATGGTTCCGCCAAACATCATTCCCATCAAGCCAATATTAAGCTCCGAAACGTAAACATCCCCATTTTTCTTTTCAAAAATACCCAGTTTAAGCGGCATTATGGAAGTAACTTTTCGGTTGTGTTCTTCCGCCAAAATCATAGACGCATATTTTGGATTACACAAAGCCAGACTGCCAACCCTTTCAATCCTATCGAAACCGCCATCCGCGATGTTTTTCTGAAAATCGAATTCCCTGGTGACTTTCCAATCACCTTTTGAATCAATTGCGATCGTCAGCTTTTTAAGTGTTTCTTCGTAATTGTAATCACTTTTGTAGTTTGTCAACATCAATTTTGGCATAATTATCCAAACACTAATTCCCATTAACAACATGCCCGTAATCAGAAAAAGAATAGAAATTACCATGATTTTATCTCCTTTTTTTAATGAATAAGAATAAAACAATTCAAATAACCAATGTTTTATTATTCCGGTTTTCCAAAAAACTTAAGTTTACGCTTACAACAGTTTGGGCTTCGTTTGTAAATTACCGCTGCCATGAATCAGAAGTGCTTAAACTCCAATGTGGGAGAATTAACTATTTCAGAAGAGCTTTTCCCAAGCACCACTATTTAATCTACACCTTCAATAAAAATAGCCAGATCCTCTGATTTTTCAAGATGTAATTTATTTCTTAACCTCGATCGTGCTCCTTTAATACTATTGGGCGACAGATTTAAAACCGAGGCAGCTTCTTTAATATTAAACCGAAGTTTGATTAATGCCGCAAGTCTAAGGTCGTTTTGGGTAAGTTCGCTATTGATCTCATTCAAATTCTTGAAGAAGGTTTTGTTAACCTGTTCGAAATATAGTTTGAATAGCTCCCAGTCTTTTTCTGAGTGCAGATTGCGGTTAATCTGATTTCGGAACGAATTCAAAAAACCTGGCATCCTCTCAGAAGGTTTATTTTCGACTTCTTTTATCGATTCATGTAGTTCCTGCAGCATGTTGTTCTTCTGTAACATCATCAAAGTCTGAGAGGCTAATTGTTTATTTTTAAACTGCAATTCTTCTTCCACTTTTTGCTTTTCGGCATGTAGTAATTCTCGTTCCAATATATTCCTGCGTTTTCGCTGAAACAGAGCATAAACTATAAAAACAAGAAGGATTACAAGAAATCCGACCCCAGCCCCTAATGCGGCTTTTAAACGTTGGTCGGCTTTTTGTTTCACCTTATATTGCTCTATCAATATTTTATTCTTGTCGTTCTCATATTTTTCTACCAGGCGCGAAATACTGGTTCTAGTTTCTTTGGCATCAATCGAATCCTTTAAGGTCATGTAGTCTTCAAAATGATCCATTGCTTTTCCAAGCTGACCGGCGGCTTTTTTATTTCGATAAATCTCGTAATGAGCCTGCATCTGCCCATCAAGATCATCCGTATTTTCAGCCACGGCCAGCGATTGTATATAGGCGTCATAACTCTTGTCAAAATCTTCCTTATCGTAATACAACTGCCCCAGGCTATAGTACAATTCAGTTAATGAATTAGGATCGTATTTTTGGGCTAGTTCAATTCCTTCGTTAAAATAACGAAAGGCAGAGTCGGGTTTGTGCAGCCTGAAAGCATATAAATTACCAAAACTTTGATACAACATTGGAATAGCGTTTAGCGTTTCGTACTCCCTATATTGTTGTAAAGCTTTATTGTAATAAACCAGTGCAGTATCGTACCCTCCCGATTCTTTGTAACAAATTCCAATATTGCTGAATGAAAATCCTTTGTTGTAATCTATTTGAGTCTTATCGATTATTGAAATTGCTTTTTGATAGAAATCGCGGGCCTTTGTATAATCATCCAGTTTCATGTGCAAATAGCCCAAATTATTATATGCAGTTATTTGTCCCTTCAAATTATGCTGGCTTTCGAAAATGGTAATTGCCTCAAACAGGGTATTAATCGATTTTAGGTATTGCCCGCTTTCGCCATACACTCCGGCCAATACATTGTACGAATGGGCAAGACTGCTGGTATCCCCAATCTCTTTCTGAACTTGAATGGCTTGTTGCAAAAAATCCTCGGCGTCAAAATATTTGCCGCTAAAAAATGAATTTAATCCCAACTCGGCATTGGCAATAGCGGTGTATCTAACATTATCCAAATCAAGCGCCTCTCCTTTCATTGCATTCAAAAAAAACAGATTACTGTCGAGATTGTTATTCAGATAATAATCTGCCAATTCTCCAAGTACCCGAAGTTTTTCTTCCCCTCTTTTATCCTGAAGAACTAGTTTTAAACTATCTACCGAATTTTTGGCATTTGACGGAAAGGCCATAAATGAAACCATGGCAGCGAAGAAGAGAAATCCTGATTTTATCCTTTTCATTGGAATAAGGTTTTCCATTAACCAAATGTAATAAATTCAATTAAGTTAAATGTTTTCCTTTCATTTTTCACACAAAAGCTCGAAATCACTCAGATTTTTCTTTCGACGAACTTTCTGAAACGTGTTGTATAACAGGCACAACCGAATTAAAATGAGGGGGTGCTACCTTAATGCTACCTGCTTTTTTTGTATTTCCTTTCTCAATCGCTGAATTTTACACTAAAACCTACAACAGGACAATGAAAAACAATTCCGGCGAAATAAATGCAATAATCTATAGTGTTAGCAACCAAGTCTTTTTTCTGACTTCAGAAGTCATTACTTCAGGGATTTTCATTGCCAGAAACAACAACCGTGAAACTATTATTAAATGCGATATCGACCATACCAACTATGGATGCCTTTTATTAAATGAAGAAATCAAAGCCGGAGAGAATTCATTGACTTTT
>JAFGWF010000281.1 GCA_016937295.1 Bacteroidales bacterium | reverse complement strand
TGGGAGGTTTTCCCCAATCCGGCGAAGGATAGGGTCGTAGTACAAATCGGCGCAAATTGGTCCGGCTGCGAAGCCGCAATCTATAACGCTCAAGGTCAAGTGGTTCACAACCAAATCTTGCAAAATTCTACCACTTCTATTTCTTTAGATAACCTAAGTTCAGGCGTTTACTACCTACGGCTTTCCACCGACAAACGAAGAGAGGTGAAGCGGTTTGAGATAATGAGGTAAAGTGGCTGCGCCGTAAGGGATTATAAAGTGGCTGCGCCGTAATTGATGGTAATTTGGCTTCGCCGTAAAGGGTGGTAAAATGGCTGCGCCGTAATTGATGGTAAAATGGCTGCGCCGTAATTGATGGTAATTTGGCTGCGCCGTAAGGGGTGGTAAAATGGCTGCGCCGTAAAGGTTGTGGAATGTGGTAATTTGAAAATGCGGTTCCCGTGCAGTGGTCGGGAGCGTTAATGGAGATTCTTGTTTTTTAATTCAAAGGTCGCATGGATTGAAAAAGCCCTGTCCTCCTTTGAAAAGGAGGTGTCCGAAGGACGGAGGATTGATAGCGAAGGATTGTGTTGAAAAATACTGATTTTCAATGATTAAGGAAACAAACGTGGGGAAGAAGCTTCATCCTTATTCAATACAAAAAAAAAGGCTGTCCAAATTGAACAGCCTTTTTTTGTTATTATCGAAAGTTCAAGTTTTAATGAACTGTATGGAAGAGAACATTTTCTGCCCAGTAAACTAAGATACCGGCAAAATAACCAACCGCTGCAAGCCAACTGATTTTCTTGGCATACCATAAGAAGTCGATTTTTTCGAGACCCATAGCGGCAACTCCGGCAGCAGAGCCAATAATTAACATCGAACCGCCGGTTCCGGCAGTGTATGCTAAGAATTCCCAGAATAATCCGTCTTGAGCTAATGGTCCTACTTCTGCAAGAGGATACATACCGATGGATCCTGCTACTAAAGGCACATTGTCAACAATGGAGGATAATATACCAATCACAGTTCCAATCACAATATAGTTTTGATTTGTGGCAGAATCAAGCCATTTTGCCATCAAATCTAAATGTCCTGCAGTTTGAAGAGCCGCTACAGCCATTAAAATTCCGAGGAAGAAGAAAATGGTAGGAACGTCCACTTTTTGTAGGATATGAATCACAGAATATTTGCTGCGATGTTCTTTAGGTTTACGTAGTACAATGATTTCCGTTGTTATCCAAAGTACACCCAACGACATCAACATTCCAACATAAGGAGGAAGATGGGTTAAAGTTTTTAATACAGGGACAAACAATAAACCGCCTACGCCGAGAATAAGAATGAATAGTTTTTCGCGGTCAGATACACTGTCTGATTTGTCTTCGGCTTTCAATGCAGGACGGTGCACTTCTTTTCCTTTAAGCATTAAACTGACGAAAATCAAAGGCACCACCATTGAAACTACGGAAGGCAAGAAAACACCAACAATAATTTTCATAGTGGTTACATTACCTGCAATCCACAACATAATGGTTGTTACATCACCAATTGGCGACCATGCGCCACCTGAGTTAGCTGCAATTACGATAATGGATGCAAAAAACCAGCGAAGTTTTTGATCATCAACAAGTTTGCGAAGTAAAGCTACCATCACAATTGTGGTGGTTAGGTTGTCGAGTAGAGCCGACATGAAGAACGTAAGTACGGATAAAATCCATATAAGCTTCACAGGGTTAGTAGTTTTAATTTTGTCCGTGATAAGCTTGAAACCTTGATAGCGATCAATGGTCTCAACAATGGTCATAGCTCCCAATAGGAAGAATAGAATCTGACCAATTTCGTTTAAATGTTCACCAAGACTGAAACCAACAAATCCGATGTAATTGCCATGTTCGGGGTCATTTACACCAAGATGGGAAATATGCTCCCAACTGTGTTTCATGTGCTCAGCTCCTGTAGCCGGCGCAACAAAAGCCGCTAAATCGGAACACCATCCTTGAATCATGTTGAAACTGGGGCTAAATCCCAACGAGAAAATCTTTTCGTTGAAAATAGCAAGAATTACCCACAAAAGCATACCCATAAAAAGGGCTGTTGGGGCTTTGTTTACTTTTAGCGGATGCTCTAGTGCAATCGAAGAATAACCCAGAACAAAAACCACCACCATTAGAATAAAAATATCCATAATTACTTGATTTAAAACTTGTTACAATTAATTGACGTGAATTTGAAGCTGCAAAGATAGAAATCTTAGATTTATGATAAATATTTTATTTCAGATATTGACAAATGCCATCTTTTTTGATTGTAGAAGCAAATTTTGTGTGGAAGATTTTATGACAATATTCAGTTCCATTTTCCATTTTTTTTCTAAAACAAAAAACCCCTGAAATTGCTTTCAAGGGTTTTATTCTATCTCTTTTGTGGTACCACTCGGATTTGAACCAAGGACACACGGATTTTCAGTCCGTTGCTCTACCAACTGAGCTATGGTACCTGTTTGAGGGGTGCAAAAATACATTTTTTTTTAAATCTCCAAGAAGTTTTTTTAATCCGACCTAAATTTTACCAATTCAGTTCTATTTCTGTGGTTTTTTCTTGCAAATTATACTGTCTTCGAAGCAGATTTACAATGAGATAGATAATTGGTGTGTCAAAAAGTGCGAAAAGGAATTTAAAGATATATCCGTTTAAAAACAGCATCCAAAAGCTGCTCCAAGGAAGTACATCAAAACTGCAAAGGAGACCTAAAACAGTAGCTGTATCCACTATTTGTGAGGTGAAGGTGCTGAAATTGTTCCGCAACCAGAGATGTTTTCCCTTGGTGATTTTCTTGAAAAAATGGAATATTTGCACGTCAATTAGTTGTGCTAAAAGATAGGCAGCTAACGAAGCTCCCACTGCAATAAAGGTGAAACCGAAAACATGTTTAAATTCGGAATCAGTAACAGGTGACCATTCGGTTGCTGCTGCTTCCGTTGATACAATAATGATGAAGAGCGCAAAAGCCGAGGCGAAAAGTCCGGATAAAACGACCTTGTTAGCTGCTTTTCTTCCGTAAATCTCCGAAATTATATCCGTAATCAGAAAGGTAATAGGGTAGGCGATAATTCCTACCGATAGTTCAAAAGTATAGATGCCAAACACATCCCAATGAAAAAACTTTTGGAAAATTAGATTAGATGTTACTAACGACGTGATAAACAACGAAGTGAGTATGAGGTATAAGGTTCCGGGACTAATATTCTTCAAAATGAGTTTTGATTTAGTTTGTGATGCTCAAAAATAATCTTTTTTGTTATTGATTTGGCTCTGATTTAGCATTTCTGACCAACGTCATATTTTTGTATAATTGCAGGCTTTAATTGACAATCATAATTCCTATGACAAGTTTTTCTAATAGTTCGGATAGTTCAATTCGCGATAGTTTTGGAAGTAAGTTGGGTATTATTGCTGCAGCGGCAGGTTCGGCGGTTGGTTTAGGAAATATCTGGCGCTTTCCTTATGTGGTCGGCGAAAATGGTGGCGGTGCCTTTCTCTTAATCTATATCGGTTTTGTTCTTCTAATCGGTGTTCCGGTGATGCTCGCCGAATTTACTATCGGACGAAAAGCGCAACTCAACGCCTTTGGCGCCTTTCGTAAGTTGGCTCCAAAATCCCTTTGGTTTTTGATTGGTGTGATGGGAATTATTGCTGCTTTTACCATTCTTTCTTTTTATAGTACTGTCTCCGGTTGGACTTTGCAATATCTTTTGGAAGCCTCAAAAACCGGTTTTGTTGGCAGCACAAACGAAAGCTTACAGACTGATTTTAACTCTTTTATGGCAAATGGCTGGTTGCCGGTATTTTGGCAGCTCCTTTTTATGGGTTTGACAGCCTTTGTAGTTTATTCGGGTGTGAAAAACGGCATCGAAAAATATACTAAGTTCTTGATGCCTTTACTGTTAATAATCATTATTGTTTTAGGCATCAATTCTTTACTTCTTCCAGGTGGAGCAAAAGGGCTTGAGTTCTTGTTTAAACCCGATTTCTCAAAAATTACCATGTCCGTTGTTTTGGAGGCTTTAGGTCAAGCGTTTTTCTCCCTTAGCATTGGCATGGGAGTGCTTATCACTTATGGCTCTTATATTCAAAAGTCGGATAATCTGTCGAATACAGCGATTTCTGTTTCGCTAACGGATACCTTGATCGCTATTCTTGCAGGTGTAGCCATATTTCCTGCGGTTTTTGCTTTCAATGTAAACCCCGGCGAAGGTCCGGGATTGGTTTTTATTACGCTTCCCTTGGTTTTTGAACAAATGACCGGAGGCTATTTCTTCGCAATCTTATTCTTCCTGCTCCTCGCCATTGCCGCACTTACTTCCACAATTTCTGTTTTGGAAGTGGTGGTAGCCTATCTCGTTGAAGAAAAAAAAATGACCAGACTTAAGGCGACTATTATTTCTGCTTCTTCCATTTCACTTGTTGGCGTAATTTGTACCCTTTCCCTTGGTCCGTTAAAGAATGAATTGATTCTCTTTGGCATGTCGTTCTTTGATTTGATGGATTATGTGAGCGCTAATATTTTACTGCCTTTTGGTGGATTCTTAATTGTTGTTTTCGCCGGTTGGGTGCTTGGCCGAAACCAGTTGCACAACGAAATTTCTAACAATGGCGTTTTGAAAGCCTCATTGTTCAACTTCTTCCTTTTTGTGGTTAAGTATCTTGCCCCTATTGCTATCGCGTTGGTTTTTATCAATCAGTTGAACTTGTTCGATGCTTTATAATAAACCCATTTTTTTACGTTGTTCACGGTTGTGGATTTTTGAATATTTTAGCGCCAAATTTTGATTTTTATGGAAGCTTCTCTTACCGGATTTTTACGGGTCTTATTTATTTTAATCATAGTTTATTATGTTTTTAAATTATTAGTTCGCTATGTTTTTCCCTTCTTTGTAAAACGGTATTTGAGTAATTTTCAAAAAAAATTCTACGAATCAAATCCACATCTCGACCCTAACCAAACAACATCAAAAGATGGCGAGGTTAAAGTGAAGCGAAAGACATCCGATGACCGAAAAGGGAAACCGGACAACTTTGGGGAATATGTTGATTATGAAGAAATTAAGGATTAGTTTTAATAGTAATTTAGAATATTATGTTGAAAGATTTTGATTTTAAAAAGGTGTTGCCGGATGGTGCGGCTATCTTGATTTTTCTGTTGGTTGTCTTCTTTTTTTTCCAACCTCTGTTTGATGGAAAACAGTTGAAACAAGCCGATATTGTGAATCATAAAGGCATGTCGAAAGAAATTGTTGACCACCGAAATGCCTACGGCGAAGAGCCTCTTTGGTCAAATGCCATGTTTGGTGGTATGCCCGCCTATCAGATTTCTGTCTATTACGGCACAAACTTTTTAAGCTATATCGACAAGTATATCTTTCGGTTGGGCTTGCCGCGTCCTGCCGACTACCTTTTTATATATATGCTTGGATTTTTTATTCTTCTGCGCACTTTAAAGCTTAATTCGTGGTTGAGTTTGATTGGCGCCATTGCTTTTGCATTCTCAAGCTATTTTATTATCATTCTAGAGGCAGGACATAATTCAAAAGCTCATGCTATTGGTTATATGGCTCCTACTCTGGCTTTTATCATTCTCACTTTTCGAGGAAAATATCTTGCGGGAGGAATTTTGACCGCCTTATTTTTAGGTTTACAACTTTATGCAAATCACCCTCAAATAACCTATTACCTTGGATTTATAGTTCTTATTCTTGGAATTACGGAATTAGTCAAGGCGCTCAAAGATAAAACATTGCCGGCATTTGTTAAGTCTTCTGCCGTTCTACTGCTTGCAGCCGGTCTGGCTTTTTCTACCAATATTGGAAGTCTGCTAACTACTTTGGAATACACTCCTTATACTATTCGCGGAAAAGCGGAGCTTACTTTCGATAAGCATGATAAATCCACTTCAGGGTTAGATAAAGGTTATGCCACTCAATGGAGTTATGGTAAAGCTGAAACGTTAAGTTTGATGATTCCTAATGCCAAAGGTGGAGCAAGTGGCTATCTTCAGGAGCATGAAAAAGCTATGGATAAGGTTGATAATCAATTCAAATCAACAGTTGCACGCCAGAATTCTTATTGGGGCGATCAGCCTTTTACCTCCGGGCCGGTTTATGTTGGTGCCATCATTGTCTTCTTGTTTATTTTGGGCTTGTTCATCGTAAAATCAGAGTTGAGATGGGTTTTTTTGGCCGCAACTCTTTTGTCTATCTTTCTCGCTTGGGGCAAAAATATGATGTGGCTTACCGATTTTTTCCTCGACCACGTTCCTATGTATAATAAGTTTAGAGCCGTGTCGATGATTCTGGTCATTGCCCAGTTTTCGATGGCTGCCTTGGCGATGTTGACTCTTAAAGAAATATTTGCCAAACCCGAAGTAATTAAAGAAAATCTTAAAGGGTTCTATATTTCCTTAGGTTTTACGGCCGGTATAAGCTTGATCTTTTATTTAGCGCCAAACATGTTTTTCGATTTTCTTTCACAGGCTGAAGTTGAACAGTTGCCAAATCTGCAAGCTCAAGACCCGCAAAATGCTGCCGCCTATCAAATGATTTTTGATAATATGGAATT
>JAFGWF010000048.1 GCA_016937295.1 Bacteroidales bacterium | reverse complement strand
TAATGTGATAATGGGGCTTTGTTTTATGTGTTGAAGTGATAGCTTTTACAGGAAGTGCTGCGCGGAAAGGGTGGTAATGAGCCTAATATCGTTTGAAAAACAGGAAAACTAAAATTGCCTTTAAAAAATTCTTTGTCAACTTCTTAATGGCGGACTTAGACCATAAATAACAAATGAAGTCACTTTCGTAGATTCCTTTTGAGTATGAAACCGACTTTTACGCCTTATAAAAATCTTCAACAAAAGTCTGCTCTTGGATTGGTGGTCGCACATATCCTTTAGCATGAGGACGGGAAGGAAGCTCAATGGGAGGCGGTGTTAAATCCTCAAAAGGAATCATCTTTAAAATATGCCGGATGGTATTTAAGTGAGCCTTTTCTTTATTGTCGGCATTGACCACAAACCACGGGGAAATTTTCGTATCGGTATAGCTGAACATTTCATCTTTGGCTCGGCTATATTCCACCCACATCTCTCTCGATTTCAAATCCATATCGCTCAACTTCCATCGTTTGCTGGGGTCGTGAAGCCGCGACTGAAAACGCTTTTCTTGTTCCTCTTCACTCACTGAGAACCAATATTTTATAAGAATCATCCCACTGCGTATCAACATTCGTTCAAAATTAGGGCAGCTTCGCAAAAATTCCCAATATTGGTCATCGGTGCAAAACCCCATCACTCGCTCTACACCTGCACGATTATACCACGACCGGTCGAATAAAACCATTTCGCCACCACTTGGCAAATGAGGCACATAGCGTTGAAAATACCACTGGGTTTTTTCTTTCTCGGTTGGAGTTCCCAAGGCCACCACACGACATATACGCGGGTTGAGCCTCTCGGTAATTCTTTTGATTACGCCACCTTTGCCGGCAGCATCCCGCCCCTCAAAAATCACTACTACCCTTAAATTTTTTGCTTTAATAAATTCCTGAAGCTTAACTAATTCAATCTGAAGTCGCTTTAATTCATCCATGTAAAAGCTTTTCTTCATAAGTCCATTGGCTTTGAGATGACCTTCTTCTTTCATGATAGGTGGTTTTAAGATTAGAGTTAAGAATTGGCTAAGATATGGAATATTTTTAAATATTACTTGAATAAAAATACTTAAGCCGGGAAAATAAATCTAAATATCTTGAGATTACGCAAAGTAATTAAACTGAACTCGATGTATGTGTTTTTAGATTAAAAATGTATCTATTTGATATTTAATTCTATAAAACCTGAGGTTGGAAAAGATTACTAAAAGGCTTGAATGAATAAGGGTTTTTTCTTAAGTAGCTCTTCAGCGCGAATTGATTTTTGCATAAAAACATCACATCCCGATTTGAATGCTCTCTGCACGAATACTACAATTTGTAAAAATCTGCTCTTTTAATACAGGTGGCAGAATAACAATCCATCTCAGGGGTTTGTAAGGAAGTTATTTCTTCAAAAAATTGAGAACGAAAGTTGTAAATTCTTCAGGATTCACCATCAACAAATGTTCCAACAAATTATTGAATCTTAATAAGATAGGAGATAATTATATTACAAACATAAAAGTTAAAGAATCAGAACAAATATCCGATGCCGGTGGAAAACGTAATAAAATTCTTATTTAAATAATTACCACCTATTGTTCTGAATGAATCATTTCGAAAATCTTCCACATTCTGCATAAAATCATATTTTGAATAATTACCACTCCTAACAGGTTTGATCGGAAAAAATGGTTTAGAGAGTGGAATTTGTATATTGAAACCAACATCCATTGTAACACTTTTAGATATTAAAAATCTGTATCCACCCATGTAAGCTAGATAAAAACGAATACATCGCAATTGAATACCATCTAATACATTAGTTTGTCCAAAAAAAGCATTTAACTCAGCCTCTTGATTTATCATAAAATCCTTTGAAGAAAGCAGATTCATAGTAAAAGCGACACGATTGTATTTTCCCACTAGAGGCCTAAATGTTTTATTATAAAAAGTCAAATGCACACCTAAAGTTTTGTTAGCATAGTGAAAATCACCTGTTTCAACATATCTAACATGGCTACTGTTTGAAATTATTTCACCTAAAACATGATTTTCTTCGTTATGATATTTAGAATATCCGACAAATAATCCTATCGTTTTTCTTTCATCTAAAACAAATTCTCCACCAAAGGTAAATATTGGTGAATCAAATTTAAATCCTCCCCTAATTTGTCCTCCAGCAAGAGTTCCATTTACTAAAAATCTTTTCCCCATAAAACCTGGATATGTTGGTTGCGAATAGCATGTGTTTATTAAAAAAATTAAAACAATGTACAACAAAATTCTTTTCATAATTTTAGTCTTTAGTGTTCATTTTTTATTCTCGAGATTAGGATTATTAACTTCCCACAAAATGGAATAAAGGAAGTTTTTAGTAAGAAAAACACTGCTTTTAGTTTTTAGATTTAAATTATTAAAATACACAACCTTACCTGTTTTTATGTTAACAACTTCGAAAATATATTCACTATCACAGTTACTAATAGCAAGTTTGTAAACGCTAAATGGTAAAGTATAAGGAAAATAAAGAAAATCAATCATCGCGTGCAGCCCAAATAAAAACATTCTTTCCACTAAAAGGCCACAATTATCTTCGACATTTACAATAGCAAAATAATCTGTCTCATAAATGTTTGCCAATTTTTCCATAAACTGCATATTACTGCTAAGAATATTTTCTCCACCAAGAAGATAATCGTGCCTCAAAAACTCAATATAAAATCTCGTTGAGGTTGCTAAATCGTTAAAATAATCCACATTTTGATTTTTAAAATCATAGGCGTCAAAAATCAAATTTCTAACATTAGCAGCTTTTGTAACTTCTTTAATACAAGCAATTAAATCTATTTCGCCTTTTTCACCACCAATAAAATTATCATTATTATAATAGTTGTATTGCGAATAATTAGGATTAATCACAACAAAACTCTTAAATTGGTTTTTCGATTCAAAATTGCTGTAAACATAGGTTGAATAGCCAAATCCAGAGAGTTCCTTTTTCTTGTTCAATTCCAGATTTGCTAACTCTTTTTCACTTTCTTTTGCAACCTCCTGATAGATTTCCTTGTAAATTTTATCTTTCATAAAGAATTGTACAAAAGCAGTTGCATAATAGCTTCCGGTTGATCTGGTTTCTGTAAATTTCTCTTTATCCTTATTATATATTATTTTCTGATATTTACTCAAGGCATTATACTCTTCATCCGATAGCTTCTTAAAAACAGTTTCATCTATGGAATCCGACCTTGGTTGTTCTAAAAATGTATTAAGAGCCAATTCATTGATTTCAATGAGGTCTTTTATGGAACTTTTGGCCAATAATTTCAAATAATTGCTACTCGTATCAACTTCAATTGCTTTAAAGATTTCGCGTACTGCGATGATATTCAGCTCCTTTCGATTCATTTTTCGAATCATACTCGAAAATTGAGAAATATTTCCTTCTAAGGAATCAAGATCCTGAAACATTTTGTTAATCCATAACATTATGTTACTTTCATGATCAACATAACGTCTATTTATTCTATTATCTGTTTGCTCCAATTCTTTTACCTCCTTCATTCTATTAAAATACTTAGAAAGAGCATAAAGAGAATAGGCTTTTATTCGTAGCAGGTATTTATTGTCCGGATTTGTTTTGGATAAGATATAAGCCGAATAGAACGCATTTGCATAATCCATATCATCCAAATACATCTGACAAAGCTCAAATCGAGCTATGTATTGTGACTTCTCAAAACCCTCCTTCGACACGATATACTCCACGCCATTTGGCTCATCATCGAGTGAAGAAATCAGGTCATAGATTTGTTTTCTGCGCTTTTTTATGTTCGGATGTGTACTAAGTCTGTCGTCATAATCTTCTATTGCAGCAATATTATTTACATCTCTTTCAACAATATTTTTGCCCATTTCGAAATAACTATCATTGAAATAGGCAGTGTCAAATTCCGATTCATCAAAGGGTAAATAGGAATACAATAGCACATCGAATACTTCCAACACTTCTTCGATGTCATATCCCAATTTGAGGTAAATCTCTAGCAATCCATATTTATCAGCCTCAAATTCATTGTCCTGAGAATACTCAGCCATTAACTCTATACTTCTGGAATAGGAAAGCTTTCTTTCCTGTGCCTTTCGGACTATTCTTCTACTTTCGACAAAACCTTCAACAGCATGATTTTTAAGATAATGAACAAGCTCATGAGTCATAACAAAAGCTAATTGAGCTTCATTCTCACATTGGGCAATCAGCCCCATATTTATAAAAAAGTATCCCTTTTGCGAACTGAACGCGTTAACGGATTGATTTCTTAGAACGAAAAATTTAACCTCTCTACCCTCCATCAAATCAGGCACTTGGGATAATATTTTCTGCCCAAGAGCATTTACATAATCCGAAACTTCATCCCCAAAAAGCACATAACCATTCTTAAATAAATCATTGATAAAAAAATTATGTCTCAAATAAAAATCAGATTCTGCTTGCTTGTCTAACAGTTTTCTCGATTGAATGTTTTCCTTGTCTTTCTTGTATTCAATCTTTGCCGTCGAAAGAAATTCATTAGGAATCTGACCTTTCGATTGAATGGGAATATAATCCGTTTGCCCAAAAGCGAAGAGACTAAAACATAATGCAATAGCAATGGCTAATTTCCTCATAATCAGTAGATGTTTAAAAATTATTTTAGCGTAAATAGGTAGAGAATCTAATCTTTTGAAACCTGTGCGGCTGCAAATGTATAAATATTTTTTTCAGGTTAAGTATTTTTAAAAAATAAATTACCCCTTCACATCCGATAATAGAAAGCCGAAAATGAACTATTAAAGAGTTGGCTAATTAAAGGATTTTTGATTTGGGAAATAACAACTAAGGAAGTCATTCAACTTGCAGATTCAAAGCTCATTTTGCAGTTGTGGTGGTAAGGGGGGATTGAATTCAATGTGCCATTTGCAGAGTTTGATTCAAGGTCTAAATTTACAAAGCTCAAAGAATGCTATAATGCTGTTAAAGGAGAACTTGAAATATATAAAAAATAAACCACCGCAGAGCGGTGGTAGCACGCCAACGGAATTGCTTCCGTCAACGTGATGCAAAGATAATATCTTTTTTAAACAAAATGGAAAAAACATTAATAACAATTTTTCAATTTGCATGCATTCCATTTCTGCTATATCACTTTTAAATATCAATCCAAAATCAGCCACTTGACTTTTGTTCAAATTTATTTATCTTTGTTTCTCATTTTTATAATCTATGATTGCAGCAATAATAATCTTATTTCTTGGCTTTTTTGGCATGTTTTTCAACGAATGGATTGAAAATCATAAATAACTTTTTAAAAGAAAACACCAGCTTTAATTGTTTAAAGTTTCAACAAAATATTCTTTGTAGAGTAGAATAGTAATCTGACAAATTAATATCATAAGTCCTTAAAAGCAATGAGTTGTTAAGTTTTTTTTACCAAAAAAAAATATGTTCATTATTAGATTTTTAAAGTTGGTACACCTGAACATAAACATCAGGGAGAGATTATCAACACGACTCAATCATTCAGAATTACTGATTAGAGCGATATGTTAAGTAATCGATTTAAAAAAATAGGAGGCTATTAACCTCCTAATTTACACGGTAGGACTCGAACCTACGATCTGCCGCTCTAATTGAGCCGCCTCGCTCCCAACTGCGACCATCGTGATAATGATTGCAAAGATAATTAAATTAGAACGACATTAACAAATATTGGAGAATCTTTTACTTATTAAGTAGCAGTCTGGATGTTTTGCATTGGTGCGGAAGGTTAAAAAGCAATAAGGCTACCCGGTGAGCTTAGAGGAAAAAGTCCAATGCGCCGATAACCTTATCAAGACTGCAAATATAGATTATTTCTAAAAAGAAAGTCGGTTTAGTTATGAATTGGTCTTATCCCGATAACTATAGAAATTATCTTTGACTTATTTATAATCAAAATGCTGTTAATCTAATTTGTAAAGAAAAAATAATTGTATCGATGAATTGTTAATGCAAGTAAGTGCGGGTATTTTGAATATGTTTTGTATAACATTGAGAATATTAATGAGATTTTCTTGATTTTAATTTATATTTGCACAATCAATTAACTCGATATAACATGGAATCAATCAATGTGCAAATAGATATTTCAACTAAAACAGGTTTGAAATTGCTTCGCGAAATACAAAAACATCCAAAAGTGGCTAAAGTTGAATATGAGATGCCTGAAAAAATAGCAGGGCAAAAGATTTATTCATTAGATGAAGCTTTTGATCAATTATATGATAAGCTAAGTGAATTGTATGGAATTGATATTAAAAATATATGAAAACATACAAGATTGAAATTTCAGAATCAGCATTGTCTGATATTAATGATCTTGCATTTGTAATTCATGACTTATACAAAGCTCCCATAACGGCTAAGAAGTATGTTAAAGGGTTATATAAAGAAATAAAGAAACTAGAATCAATAGGCGAAACATTGCCATTACAAACCCGTAAATCTTTAACTCAATACGGGCAAAACGTTAGACGATTGAATTATAAAAAAATGGCTATAATTTATACTATTCATCAAGACGTTATATTATTACATCGAGTAATTCCATCCAATACCATTGCAGGTTTATAAAAAAAACAAATAGCAAATTGTGAATTGGTCTCATCCCGATGGCTATCGGGAGTATCTTTGACTTATTGATTAACAGCTCCAGCAATGACACGCTGCTTCCCACAAAAAAAGCCCCCAAATTGGAGGCTTAATATTTTAGGAAGATTGTTTAAACTTTATCCCTTGAGTGCATTGGCACCGCCAACAATTTCGATAATCTCGTTAGTGATTGTGGCTTGACGGGCTTTGTTGTAAACTAATTTCAACTCTTTAACCATTTCTGTGGCGTTATCGGTAGCCTTGTGCATTGCGGTCATTCGGGCGCCATGCTCTGAGGCATAACTGTCGAGCAAGGCCTTATAAAGCTGCACTTTGAGCGACTTTGGAATCAGTCCTTCAACTATCACTTCCTTAGATGGTTCCATAATATAATCCATAGACGTTTTCGCAACAGCTTCTGAATCAAGGGGTTTTATGGGTAAAAACTGCTCTACCGTAAGCGCCTGCGAACCGGCATTTTTAAACTGATTATAAACCAAGTCGATGCGGTCGTATTCCCCGTCACTGAATTTCTTCAATATAGATTCGGTGAAATTTTGCGCTTCCGACCAGTTGAGATTATCCCAAATATGGTCATGTTTCTCTTTTAAGCGATAAGCCGATTTTGCGAAAAACTCAGAAGCCTTTTTGCCAACCGTGATGATGTCCACATTTCCTTGCTGATTATGTGAGCTATAGTCATTTGCCAACAAGTAATTTACCTTTTTAATCACATTGGCATTGAAGGCACCACAAAGACCACGATTGGAAGTGATAGCAATGATAAGTACTTTATTGATAACCGATTGACGACCATACACATTTTCATCGGAAGAATCGCCCGATGATAAGTTTTGTAATATTTCGTGCATTTTGGCCGCGTAGGGGCGCATCATCAGAATGGCATCCTGAGCCCTTCGCAACTTTGACGCAGCCACCAATTTCATGGCGCTGGTTATCTGCTTTGTGGACTCAACCGAGGCTATTCTGATTCGTATTTCCTTTAAATTAGCCATTTGCTTCGTTTATTATGCGTAATGTTTTACAATTTCGGCGGCTGTAGCTTCCAGAGCGTTAACAGCATTTTCCGAAAGATTTCCCTTAGCAAGATCCATCATTGCCTGAGCATTGTTTTCTTTCATTGCTGCAATAAATTCAGCTTCAAAGGCTTTTACTTTGTTCACAGGAACTTTAGATATCAAACCTTTTGTGCCGCAATAAAGAATAGCAATCTGCTCATCAACACGATAAGGACTAAACTGATTTTGTTTTAGAATTTCCACATTACGGCGGCCTTTTGCTAAAACAGCCATGGTTGCAGCGTCTAAGTCGGAGCCGAATTTAGAAAACGCTTCTAACTCACGAAATTGAGCTTGGTCGAGCTTCAAGGTACCGGCCACTTTTTTCATGGATTTGATTTGGGCATTTCCTCCAACGCGAGAAACCGAAATACCAACATTGATGGCAGGGCGCACACCGGAGTTGAAAAGGTTGGTTTCCAAGAAAATCTGACCATCGGTGATGGAGATAACGTTGGTTGGAATATAAGCGGAAACGTCACCTGCTTGAGTTTCGATGATAGGAAGGGCGGTCAAAGAACCACCACCTTTTACTCTTCCTTTAAGCGTTTCCGGAAGGTCGTTCATGTTTGAAGCAACGCTGTCGGAGTTGATAATCTTAGCAGCTCTTTCTAAAAGGCGTGAGTGAAGGTAGAAAACGTCGCCCGGGTAAGCCTCACGTCCGGGAGGGCGGCGAAGCAATAGCGACACTTCGCGATAAGCCACAGCCTGTTTGGAGAGGTCGTCATAGATTACCAATGCCGGACGTCCGGTGTCGCGGAAATATTCTCCGATAGCGGCACCTGCAAAGGGAGCATAGAATTGCATAGCTGCTGGGTCGCTGGCGGTTGCCGAAACTATGATGGTATAGGCCATAGCACCATGTTCATCAAGGGTTTTAACAAGGTTTGCAACGGTGCTACCTTTTTGACCTACAGCTACATAGATGCAATAAACCGGTTCACCTTTATCGAAAAACTCTTTCTGATTAATAATGGTATCGACCGCGATGGTTGATTTACCGGTCTGACGGTCGCCAATCAGAAGTTCACGTTGGCCACGTCCGATTGGAATCATCGCATCGATGGCTTTGATACCGGTTTGAAGGGGCTCATTCACCGGTTGACGGTAGATAACACCGGGAGCTTTACGCTCAAGCGGCATTTCGAGCAATTCGCCACCAAGCTCACCACGTCCGTCAATTGGATTTCCAAGAGTATCAACAACACGACCCAACATACCTTCACCAACTTTGATAGAAGCAATACGTTTGGTACGTTTCACAGAATCACCCTCTTGAACCGAGGAGGTATTTCCTAAAACTACTGCGCCAACATTGTCTTCTTCAAGGTTCATGGCAATACCCATGATTCCGGTATTACCAAACTCAATCAATTCCCCTAATTCCACATTGTTAAGGCCATAGATGCGGGCAATGCCATCGCCAACTTGCAAAACAGTACCTGTTTCTTCAAGTTTGGCTTGTGTGTCGAAGCCTGCCAATTGTTTTCTTAAAATCGCCGATACTTCAGCCGGTTTTATTTCTGCCATATCCTTAGTTATTTATAATATTTCTAATATTTTCTTACGTATAAATTATCATCAAAATCGGTTTTTAACCGTAGAAGTTTATTACGAACGGAGGTGTCAATTTGTTGATTATCAACCGACAATATAAACCCACCAATGAGATCAGGTTTTTCTTGTATTTCGAGAACCACTTTTGCTCCGGTTTGTTTTTCGAGAAGCCTTACTATTTGCTGCTGCATTGCCTTGTCAAGTTCAGTAGCGGTTTTAATTTTAGCCGTCTTAATCCCTTTAGACTCTTTATAAAGTTCTAAAAATTGACATGAGATAAAGTCGAGCAAAAATTCGCGTCTTTGGGTCAAAATCAATTTAATGAAACTAAAGGTAATCGGCTGAATTTTTTTATCAAAGATTTCTTTAAGAACTTCCGATTTAAGATGAGTTTTCATGATGGGACTCTTCAAAAAACGTTTTAAATCTTTATTTTCAGACAATACCTGATGCATCAAAGTCATATCGTTGAAAATTTGCTCTGTAAGTTTTTCTTC
>JAFGWF010000002.1 GCA_016937295.1 Bacteroidales bacterium | reverse complement strand
GTTCAGTACAGCATTCAGAATCCTCACTCTTATGTCGAAAATAATATCACCGGTTTCATAAATCTCATTGACGCCGCACGAACGTACAAGGTGAAGCATTTTGTTTATGCAAGTAGCTCTTCGGTTTATGGCAATAGAGATGATGTGCCTTTTAGAGAAATAGATCGTGTCGATAATCCCATAAGTCTCTATGCTGCCAGTAAAAAGGCCAATGAATTGGTGGCTCATACCTATAGCCATCTCTACAATTTGCCAACTACCGGTTTGCGCTTTTTCACTGTTTATGGCCCTTGGGGTCGTCCAGATATGGCTCCGTTTATTTTTGTGAAACGAATCTCACAAGGGAAAAACATCAACGTTTTTAATAATGGTAACATGATGCGCGACTTTACCTATATCACCGATATTGTTGAAGGGGTTTTTCAGGTAATCAACCTTCCGCAAAAGGCGTCCGGTTATCGAATATTCAATATTGGTAATTCCAATCCTGTAAATCTTAATGATTTTATCAAAACTATTGAGAAACTACTTGGTAAAGAAGCTGTTATAACTTATAAGGAAATTCGGCAAGGGGATGTTATCACAACCTATTCCGATATTTCTTCCATACACGAAATCTATGGCTATAGCCCTTCAACAAACTTAGAAGCCGGACTTTCAACGTTTATCTCTTGGTATGATTCCTATTTTTTGGCTCGAACTACACCTCAAAATAGTTAAAACTATTTTTACCTTTGCCCGAATTTAACCTTAATATAAATCTCCTTTAATGGTCGGTCTGTCCCGTAAATATCAATTACTGCTTGGTTTTATTTTCCTTTTGGCTTTTGTCTCTTTTACATTGAATATAAAACAGTTGACTCTAATTCCTGACGAGTCGCTGCGGGCACTCGTGGCTCTCGAAATGCACTTGACGGGCGATTATATTACTCCAAAAATGGGAGGGGAGTATTACTTTAAAAAGCCTCCGGTTTATAATTGGATTGTTGCCGGATACTATCAACTTACGGGCGATTACTCCGAAATGGCTACAAGAGTGCCTATGCTGGTCTCTTTTCTGGCATTATCCTTTTTGATTTTTGGGTTCGCTAAGAAATATTTTGACAAAAAAACAGCAATCCTGGCAGCTTTGGTTTTCGCTGTTTCTCCGCGCATTATCTCTTACGAAACTTTGTTCGGATTGATTGATATGACTTATTCTCTTGTAGTTTTTTTGACCATTGTTCTCACTTGGCAATTTGCTGCAAAAAAGAAATATGTATCCCTCTTTTTGATTACCTATTTCCTTACTGCGTTGAGCTTTTTAATGAAAGGGATTCCATCCATAGCTTATCAAGGACTAACTTTGCTCGTGGTGTTTTTGATGAATAAAGAGTTTCAAAAATTGTTCTCATGGCAACATTTGTTAGGTGGTTTGCTCTTCATTTCTTTAGTGTCGGGGTATTATTTTGCGTATTCAATCATGAATCCGGGATATGTAGAAACTGGTCTCCGAACTATTTTTATGGAATCAGCCGAAAAGTCTGGAATTGCTTATAGTTTTACAGATGTTTTACGGCATTCCGTGTCATTCGTGGGTGAAATTTTTTATAATTTCTTGCCGGCTTCATTATTCGTTGTATTGCTCTTTAATTCAAAAATTCGACAATTTGTTGTAAAACAGAGGTTTGTGCTTTTCTTGAGTCTGGCTTTTGTGGCAAATATTAGCATCTATCTCATTAGCCCTACTACTTATATGAGATATGTGATTCCTCATTTCGCTCTCTTATCTATTGCCTTTGCGGCTTCCTATTTTCACCTTAAAGAGTCTGAAAATATAAAACTCATTAAAAGTATCGATGGTTTTTTTCTGGTTGTTGCTCTACTGATTTGGCTCGGACATTGGGCTTATGGCTTTGTTCCTCAGTTAGATATGATTGAATTTAGATGGATTAAACTAATTGTGTTGTCTCTTTTGCTGGGTGTTCCTTTATTATTGCTGTTCAAAAAGCGCCAATTTCGCATCGAGCTGTTAATCATCTCTTTATTAGTTTTTAAACTCGGATTCAACTGGTTTATTATTCCTTCCCGAACTCATGGTTTTTATTTGAATGATATGAGAGAAAAAGCTCTAATTGCCGGCGAAAGAATGCAAGGAAAAAAAGTGATTTTATATAATGAAGGACTGATACAAACGACACATTTTTATCTTACTGCGGGTAAGCGTGAGTTGATTCCCATCGGTAAAGACACAACTGGGATTGACTTTTTTATCGGCTATTCCCATCCTTTAGATTTGAGTAAAAAACAAGTTGTAGACTCCTTTCGGGTGGAAGGAACAGAAAATTTATTGAAAATTTATAAGTTTAAGTAATGCAAAATTATAAACTCTCGGTTGTAATTACGGTTTACAACGAAGAATTCAATATTGCTCCATTAGTTGAGCAATTAGAATTAGCTTTGAAAGACATCAACCATGAAGTGTTGTTTGTTGACGATGGCTCAACGGATAACTCGGTTGCCGAAATTCTGAAGGCTAAGCAGTCGCGCCCACACTTCAAATTGATACAATTTCGGAGAAACTATGGCCAAAGTTCGGCGATTGCTGCCGGTATCGACCACGCCCAAGGAGCGTATATTTCGACTATTGATGGGGATTTACAAAACGACCCTTCCGATATTCCATGGATGCTCGAAATGCTCGAAAATAGTGAGTTTGACGTTGTTGCAGGGCGCAGGGCAAATCGGCAGGATAAGGCCTTCACCCGAAAAATTCCGAGCTTGATAGCCAATTGGATTATCCGCCGTGCTACCAAACTCACTATCGAAGATTATGGTTGCACATTGCGGGTGTTTCGCTCCGAAATTGCCAAAGGTATGGGACTCTATGGCGAATTGCATCGCTTCATTCCAATCTTAGCTCACTTGCAAGGTGCTCGCATTCATCAAGTTGACGTGAAACATCATCCTCGAATTCATGGTCAATCCAAATATGGTTTAAATCGAACCTTTAAAGTTCTTTCCGATTTAATTTTAATGTTGTTTATCAATAAGTATATGCCTAAACCTATGCACCTGTTTGGCGGTCTTGGCTTATTGCTTACCGGAGCAGGTATTGCCATAAACCTTTATATGCTCATTCTGAAAATCTTAGGTGAGGATATTTGGGGGCGTCCGTTACTTATGCTCGGCATTCTGACTTTTATTGCCGGTGTTCAGTTTATCACTTTTGGTATTATGGCCGAAATTCAAATGCGAACCTACTACGAATCTCAGGATAAAAAACATTATTCTATCCGTAGGGTTTTATAAATGGCTGCTAAAATATACATACCCAACTGGCTCAAATTGTTGCTTAAAATTTTGCTGAGCGGCGCTGCCTTGGTTTTGGTTATCTACAAAATTGATTTTCAGAAAATCTCAACGATAGTCATAAGCTCAGATTGGTGGTGGTTGATTCCGGCTGCTTTGTTTTTTGTGGCTTCCAAAATTCTTTCTTCCATCCGACTTAATGGCTATTTTTTAGATATTGGGATTAGAATGTCGGAAGCGGACAACCTGCGATTGTATTGGCTTGGAATGTTTTACAATCTTTTTCTGCCGGGTGGTATCGGTGGCGATGGCTATAAAATTGTCTTGCTTGGCCGCAGGTCAGAGGTTGGAACCAAAAAAATATTTCAAGCGGTTTTATTAGATCGCCTCACCGGACTTATTGCTCTTGTTTTCTTTTCCACTCTTACAACTTTGTTTTTACCTATCGACTTGTGGTTGAAAGTTTTAATCATTACAACCAGTCCTTTAATTAATTGGATTTTTTACATCATTATCCACAAATACTTTCCGGTCTTTGTCCAATCTTTCACAAAAGCGAATCTATTATCTGCCGCAGTTCAATTGGCTCAATTAGTTTCGGTTTTGTTTATTTTGTTTGCTCTAAAAATTGGAAACGCATTTGGCTTGTATTTCTTTATTTTTCTAATCTCATCCGTTATAGCAACAATTCCCTTCACCGTTGGTGGAGTAGGGGCGCGCGAAATAACTTTTTTATATGCTTCAACTTGGCTTGGCTTAGATACTGAAACGGCTGTAGCGGTGAGTTTTATCTTTTTTGCCATAACGGCAATTATTTCACTGTACGGTATCCGTTTTAATCTTCAATCTGGTTTCGGAAAGAGTCTGAGTATAAAATAAAAAAAACTGCCGAAAAAACTATAGATGTTTTTCGGCAGTTTCTAACTGAATCATTGGGGTTATCCGTTCATCGAAACCAAGAATTCTTCGTTTGATTTTGTGAATTTCATTCTGTCTTTCAAGAAGTTAATAGCTTCAATGGGATTCATGTCGGCAAGGTGATTTCTCAACACCCACATCCGCTGAAGTATATCTTTATCCACAAGCAAATCGTCGCGGCGGGTGGAAGAAGCCACGATGTCGATTGCAGGATAAATACGCTTATTGGAGAGTTTGCGGTCGAGCTGCAATTCCATATTACCTGTACCTTTAAATTCTTCAAAGATTACATCGTCCATTTTTGAACCGGTTTCGGTCAATGCTGTGGCGATTATGGTTAATGAGCCGCCGTTTTCAATTTTACGGGCTGCACCAAAGAAACGTTTGGGTTTTTGCAAGGCAGTTGCTTCCACACCTCCCGACAATACTTTTCCGGAGGCTGGAGCTACGGTGTTGTAGGCTCGTGCCAAACGTGTGATGGAATCCAACAAGATTACCACATCGTGGCCGCTCTCGGTTAGGCGCTTGGCTTTTTCTAAAACCAAGTTTGCAATGCGAACGTGGTTTTCAGCAGGTTCGTCAAAAGTGGAGCTGATAACTTCCGCATTTACACTGCGTTGCATATCAGTTACCTCCTCAGGACGTTCGTCAATCAACAAGATAATCAAATAAACTTCAGGGTGATTGGCTGCAATGGCGTTGGCTACTTCTTTCAAAAGTACGGTTTTTCCTGTTTTTGGCTGTGCCACAATCAATCCGCGCTGTCCTTTGCCTATGGGTGCAAAAAGATCAATCAATCGAGTTGACATACTGTTTTGGGCATGTCCGGTTAGATTGAATTTCTCCTCAGGGAAAAGTGGCGTTAAATAATCAAAATGGATTCTGTCGCGCAATTCTTCAGGAAGTTTTCCATTGATGCGTTCAATTTTAATTAAAGGGAAATATTTCTCACCTTCTTTTGGAGGACGAATTGTGCCTTTGATGGTGTCTCCGGTTTTTAGTCCAAATAGTTTGATTTGCGACTGCGAAACATAAATATCATCCGGTGAATTGAGGTAGTTATAATCAGAAGATCTTAAAAAACCAAAACCATCTGTCATAATTTCCAATACACCATAGCTTGAAGTAATGCCCTCATACTCATCCGTGTAGCTGAATGATTTTTCTGCTTTTGGTTGTGGTTGTTCAATAGGTTTTTCTCTGCGTTCGGGTGCATTATACGACCGCTCTTGCTCACGATTATCGCGTTGATTATAATCGGTTCTTTCGTTACGCTGGTTATCTCTTTGATATTTATTGTCGCGTGGTTGATAATTGTCCCTTTGCTGATAACTGTCTCTCTGCTGATAATTGTCTCTCGATTTGAAATTATCTCTTGGTGGATAATTGTCTCTTTTCGGCGGTCTTTCCGGTCTGTCTTGACGGTCATATTTTTCATATCGCTCGTTGCGCTCCGGTCTGGGTGGACGTTCCTGACGCTCCGTTCTTTCGTAACGCTCTGTTCGATCTGTCCGCTCTTGACGCTCAGGACGTTCAGGACGTTCAAAGTTGTGGGTCGATTCTCTTTTGTTTTCGTTTGAACTTTCTTGATCATCGTCGCCCATGCCTTTTTGTGGGTAATTCGGACGCCCAACTCTGATTTTTATTCGGTGTTCACCGCCTTGTCTGGTATCCGACTCCACATTCGAAACCTTTTCCTCTGAACGTGGTTTCTCCTCCGCTTTTATTGGCTCTGCAACTTCTTCCTCCGATTCTGTCGGGTCGCTGCTTTTAGTTATTACTCCCTCAGGAGAAACTTTGATGGCCGGCTCCTTGATGAAAACTCTACGGCGTCTTCTGCGCTCCTGTTGGTCTTCTTCTTCCTTTGTTAATTCTTCTTTGGTGGGATTTGAAGCCTGCTGATCAAGTATCTTGATGACCAACTCCTCCTTTTTAACATTGGTAACTCGCTTGATTTCGAGCTCTTTAGCTATTTCGCGCAAGTCCTCTAACTTCTTTTCGTTTAACTCGTTTAAACTGTACATAAAACTTTATTGGAATATTTAATAATCTTAGATTTGTCCTTATTACAAAATCAATTTACAATAACTTTATCGGGAATATTTAGTTTTCAATTTTCGGTTTTTCAAACAATCAAGAGTTGTTTTTAATGAAAAACTTTACAGTTTAACCTGTGCGATATTGAGAACCTAATTAAAACTGATGAAACTTAACCACTCTTTTGTATCAGATTGATACGCATGATTTATAAGCTGCAAATATAAATACTTTTATCTTTCAATACCAAATTATTTTTTAAGGTTTTATTTGTTAATAAATTTTTACGATTATCTCTAAACCTTTAACTCCTTGTTAACTATCGCCTGCAAACTTGTTTAAAATCGCAATATCTGCAAAAGTCTTGATTGGTCGTTTGGCTTATTGGTTTTTTCGGATCTAATATTTCAGAAATTAATGTTACCAACTGATATTCAAATTCTTGCAATATTTTATAATCAATCAAACCCTCGCTTGTTTGTAATGGATAAAAAACTTCGTTTTGCCTCAAGGCTGCAATTATTGGTAAAATTTGCTTTTCCTCTGGATGGTTTTTCCAATAAAGCCAACTATAAATTAACAGTTGAAATACTTTTTGGGATTTTCCTTCGATGAAAATTTTCTCCCATAATTCATCGTTTTGCCCGGCGGGATTAATGAAAAACTCCTTAGGTTTGTCCATCTTGCCTGTCTTGTAATCGATTATCCTTCTGATGTTTTGATGCAAATCTATGCGATCGGCCTGCCCTCTAAACTTGATTTTGTATTCTTTTCCTTCAATGAAAATGGGTAGGAAAAACTCCAAATCTTCTTCACATTTTACCTCCGAGGTATGAAGCGAAAATTGCGTGTCTTTTTGTAAAAAGTTTAAAATCATTTTTTCATCCAATTTCCTCAAAATCAAATTATAACCATGTTCAATATCTCCCTTTTTATAGGTTTCTAAATAGGCTGAATTTAGTTCGTTAAGTGCTGATTCCAAAGCATTCTGAAAGAAATTTTCATCGAAGTTTTTGGCAGTATCTGCCTCCTTTTTGTAAAGCACCTCCAAAGCCTTGTGCAACGCTGAGCCTCGCGTGTTAAGAGCCATTTCTTCCTCCATTTCATCCGGTGCCGAAATGCCTGTGATTTTGCTAAAGTAAAATTGAAGCGGACATCGCAACCAAACGGATAGGGAAGAAGGTGAAAACCCTTTGCCTTCCTCTGTGGCTATTTGAAGTAGTTTGCCATATATGTTTTCATCTTTTTTGATTTCTTTGCTTACCACAGGCGTGAGGTTAGGCGCCTGTAGTTCAGTGATTTGATGTTGTATTGCGTAGGTGGAATGCTTCGCGTGATATAAGAGCTGAAGCCCATATCGACTCATTTCTCCTCCGCCTAAATTGCCTGGTATGGTGTTATAAATTAGCTCAACTTCCTTTGCGCGCTGCACCGAACGATAGAAATGATATGCCGCAATTCGTTCTTCCTCTCCGGGTTGTGGCAATCCAAAATAATGTCGGATTTCCGGCAAAATATAACTCCGAAAACCTGTTACTGCCGGAAGTTGACCTTCGTTAAAACTCAAATAAACCATTCTCTCAAAATCCAACGAACGGGTTTCTAAAAATCCCATGATTTGAACGCCTTGCAATGGCTCTCCCGAAAAATTTAACCCCGTTTGGTAGCTGATTGTCTGAAAAATCTTCCGTAGTATCCCTGCCGATTCACTGAATTTATAGGTGGTAAGTTTTTCTATTAGCTGATTAATTATTTGATAAATGTCGCTAACTATATAATAATCAATTGTATTAGCAGGGATTCTCTGTAGTAGATTTTCTAATAAAACTTTTGCTGCTCCCAAAATTGCTCTGTTCTCTAATCTTGTATCCCAAACTACCCACAACGGATGAAATGTATCGGCGTTTATATGAGGTAATGCTAAGTCGTATAGCGATTTATGGCTAAATTGACTTATGTTTTCCTCTAAAACATTCCTCTTGAAACTTTCGTTAGTTGGTTGAAAAAATCTTTTAATCAATGAATTATCCAAAAAGGCAAAAACGGATTTATAATGAAATATTTTTTCGCGATTTTGGGCTTTATTCTGAAATCGCTCCGCAGTTTCAAAAATGGCGAAAAACTGTATTATTAAATCATAAGAAGCCGTCTTGCGAATCGGATAGCTCATCGAAATATTTAGCTTATCTATATTTGAAGGTATGCTGTTCAAAAGCGAAAATAGTAGCTCTTCGTTTGGTAAAACCACCGCAATTTCATCTTCATCAACGTTTTCATTTTTCCAGTTTTCTATTATCGCTGCGGCTTGTTTCACTTGGGATATTTCGCCTGAAGTGCCTGTTATCCTGATTTTTTTCCCTTCCCGAAAACCATCCGATTGGATTACAACAATATCTAAATGTGGATGTTTGATAAGGTCTTGCAAGTGGTTATAAGGTTCTTTTTTGGGGTCGTTAAGATAATAATTGTCTGCATCGACGTAAATCTTCGAATGGGCTTCTTTGCTAATCATCTCAAAGAGTGCATATTCGGCCTTCGTTAGTGCGTGAAATCCTGCAAAAATGAACCTCCTCCCGTTTAATTTACTCAAATTTAATTTCTCAACCAACTGCCTCAATGCCAGACCATAATATGCTTTTTTGGCGGAAATGGATCGTTGAATAAACTTTTGGTAATAAATCCATAAATTTTGATAGAATTTAAGAAAGTTTTTCTGTTTTTCGCCTGTGAGTGGATTCTCAGGATTCCATTTCTGAAGTTCTCTTGCTTCTTTTAAATAGGTAAAAACAACTTTAGCATCAGCAAGATAACTGTCGATGTCGTTAAAGTCACGGAGTAGCGTTGGTCCAAATCCGGCAAAATCTTCAAAATCAATTTGTCCGGTTGGCTCATCTAAACTTAAAATGGTATCGTAGAGATCCAAAATTAAATCGGTTGTGTTGGCTTTTTCAAATCCAGAATACTCAAAAACAAAATCTTCTATGCTATAAATTTTTGGCATCCACATACTGCTAACGCTCATTTTTCTGAGGTGTTTCTGTAGAAAAACGCCACCTCTGCGGCTTGGCATCACTATAATCTGGTTTTGCTGCTGCTCTATGGTCAAAGCTAAAATGTCGGAAGCTAATTGCTGGATAAATTTCGTTTTCACTCTGATTTCATTTGTGGTATTAGGTTGCGAAGATAAAAAAAACTGCCATCTTTTTTTGATGGCAGTTGGGATTATTCGATAAATTTTTACAGAGGAAATCTGTTACCAGATTTTAGCTCTTTCCTCCGGTTTAATGAAGAATTCGTTGTCGGGTGTGATGTTAAAGGCTGAATACCACCACGGCAGATTTGCAACGCCGGCGTTTACGCGAGCTTCACCCGGACTGTGAACGTCTTCTTTGAGCCGTCTCATCAGCTCCTTTTCACGAATGTTTTGCCGCCAAATCTGCGCATAACTTATCAAAAAGCGCTGGTCGTAGGTGAAGCCGTCCACATTTGCCGGCTCGCCATTCTTTTGAAACGACTGTTTTAGCGCAGCATAAGCTACGAAAAGGCCGCCATTGTCGGCAATGTTTTCGCCAAGGGTCAGGTTCCCATCAATGTGCATGGAGTCTAACATTACATATTCATTGTATTGATTCACAAGTATTTGTGTCTTTTCCTTAAAGCGTTGTGCATCCTCTTCGCTCCACCAGTCGTTAAGGTTTCCGTCTTTGTCGTAGAGCCGTCCCTGATCATCGAAACCGTGAGTCATTTCGTGCCCGATAACCACCCCGATTGCTCCGTAATTCACTGCATCATCTGCGTTTATATCGAAAAAAGGTGGTTGCAGAATCGCCGCAGGAAATACAATCTCGTTCATATTGGGGCTATAGTAAGCATTCACCGTTTGTGGTGTCATGCCCCACTCTTCGCGGTCAACCGGCTTCCCGATTTTGTTCAGGTTGTCGCGATAATTGAACGCATTACAATTCCATACATTCTGCAAATGATTGGTGTCCGAAATGTCAATTCCGGAATAATCAATCCATTGGTTTGGATAGCCTACCTTTACTCTCATGGTTGCCAATTTTTCTAAGGCTTTTTCTTTTGTAGGTTCGCTCATCCAATCCAAATTGCGAATGCTTTCATGTAAAGCTGATTTTAAGTTCGATACCAATTCCAACATGCGATCTTTTGCCTCCTGTGGAAAATATTTTTCTACATAAAGTTTACCCAAAGCCTCGCCCAAATTGCCATTGATGCTGCCGATAATTCGTTTCCACCGCTCTTGCATTTTTTGAGTTCCGCTAAGTTTTTTACCATAAAAATCGAAATGAAGCTGGTCGAAATTAGAGGAAAGTAAGGTTGCAGAGCCATCAATAAGATGCCAGCTTAAATAGGTCTTCCATTCGTCTAAACTTCTGTCTTTCATCATTTTATTCATTTCCTTAAAAAATTCCGGCTGATGCACATTCACCTCTTTTAAATCGCTGATTTCTAATGTTTCAAAGTATTTTTGGAAGAGAAATGCCGGAGCTGTTTTTTGTAACTCATTCGTGGTGAGCAAATGATAAACGGCGTTAGGGTCGCGGCGTTGCAAAAGGGTCATAGAGGCTTTGGCCATCTGTGTTTCCATATCTAAAATGGTTTGTGCTAATGCAATCGCCTGATCGTTTTCGAAGCCTGACAGCGCTAACATGTTTTTTACATATTCTTGAAAATTCTTCCGAATTTCGATAATATGAGGCTCTTCGGAAGTGTAGTAATCGCGGTCGGGCAAACTCAAACCACCTTGCATAAAATTGGCAATAATGCGGCTGCTGTTTTTTTCATCTTGGCTCCCAAACATGACGAATGCAGGATATATTCCCTTGAGATTTAGCATGGCTATCATCGCCGGAATTTCTTCTTTGGTAGTCATTTTTTCGATTTCTTCCAACATGGGCTTGATAGGAGAAATCCCCATTTTTTCAATAAGCACTGTGTCCATGGCGGCATTATAAAAATCGCGAATTTGTTGAGCCGGACTACCCTTTGGAGCATCGGCTTTAAGGCTTACCTCGTCCACCAAAGCTTTCAGTCGATCTTTGTTGAGTTTGTCCAAAACCTCAAATGCGCCATAACGGCTGTATTCGTCCGGAATTGGGTTGCCGTCCATCCATCCTCCATTGGCATATCTGAAAAAATCGTTGCCCGGAAGTACGCTCAAGTCCATATTCACAGAGTCGATGGCATGATAATCATTGGTGTTTTCCATTGGTTTTTTCTCTTGATTACAAGCAGTTAGGCCTAACAGAAGGCCTGCAACTGCCATTAATTTTAATAGATTCATAGGTTATTTAATAATGGTGTATATCAACTGTTGAAAAGAAAGTTCAAGTCATCTTCGGGGTTCACCTCGAATGCCTCTTTCCCAAAATTGAAAATTCTCATTGGATGTTTCCCTTTGAGCATCAATGTTTTACCTTCCATTTGTAAAAGACATGCTTCACGTAAGCCTACAACTGTAGTTTGACGGTTTACTGCCGTAAATTCGTTGATGCGCTGCTCACGAGTTTCTCCGCCATGACCTTCCGGATGGGCATCAAGATAGTGAGGATTGATTTGGAATGGAATGATATTGAGGCAGTTGAAACTTGCCGGCTCCACAATCGGCATGTCGTTAGTGGTGCGCAAAGTCGGACATGCTACATTGCTTCCGGCACTCCAGCCCATATAAGGCATTCCGGCTTCAACACGTTTTTTCATGGCTTCCATCACACCGGTTTTGTGAAGCATATAAACAAGGTAAAAGGTGTTTCCACCACCTACTGCAATGGATTCGGCCTCTTCTACAGCTTTGATTGGGTCGGCAAATTGATGAATGGATTGCAACTCATAACCTAATTCGGCATACACTTCGGCAACTTTCTTTTCGTATAAATTCCATGATTTTTCGATGCTCTCTGACGATAGATTCACGCCGGCATAAGGAATGAATAGGACGGTTTTAACGGAATTTCCAAGAAAATCCTTGATATAATTTCGCGGCCAGCCCAAATAAGCTTCGCCTGCCATAGTCGAATTGCTGATAAGTAAAAGTCTCATAATAAATTAGTTTAATGACGATTATATAATTAAGTCTTGTCTCGACAAAAATAGCATTTTTTCATTAGTCGGCCTTTGAAATGGATATGGAATAATGGAATTGTCGGTTTATTTCTTGAAAATAAAATAAACCGCCAAAATGAGAAAGACAAAACCAATGAGATGGTTTAGTCGAAAAGTTTCGGTTTTGAAAACCAAAAGAGTGAAAATAGTAAACACAATAAGAGTGATAACCTCCTGAATCACTTTTAGTTCGACTAAGCTAAACGGACCGCCGTTGCCTTTGAATCCGATGCGGTTGGCCGGCACCTGAAAGAAATACTCGAACAAAGCAATTCCCCAACTGATAAGCACTATGGCGATGAGGCCTAACTTATTGAACCATTTCCATTCAGCAAACTTAAGATGACCATACCAAGCTAAAGTCATAAATGTGTTGGAAAGAACCAACAACAAAATGGTAAGAAAGGATTTCATAATGAAAAGGATAAAAAAGCGGGCGAAAGTAGTTTAAATCTCAATATGATTTTTATGGGATTATACATATAAATTGAAACTTGATTTCCTAAAATTGGAAATTTAAAAAAATGGTTTTTTAAGTAGCTCTTTCGCTATTGCGTTTTCGAAATATATTAGTCTATTTACTAAGGAAGTTGAACTAATTATAGATTTTTTTCGTGGTTTATTTAGTGAAGAATTTTTACATGCTAAGGATTATTGCCTTATGTGTTATATTTTGTATAACATTGACATTAAGTATCATAAGTTAAATTTATTCGAGTATTATTGTAAAAATATTGTATAATTTGTTTTATTGAGTTCTATAAATGAAAATGAAAAATGGGATGAGAATAACCAAAAAAGATATTTCCAACAGTTGTTTTTATTCCATAATGCACCGTAAAATAGCACCGGAATTCTAAAAGAATCCTTTTAAACGAAAATTTATGCTATTTATAAACCCTAAAACATATACGTTATGAAAAAATTGTTACTAATTTTAATCGCAGTTGGTATTACATTTATTATCAATGCACAATCTGTAAGCACAGATTCTTATGTTGTTTCAACTCTTACCGATACTAAAGTTGAATTAAAAGGAACCTATGTTAGCTTAGGAACGTATGAACAATTCTACAGCGGATGGTTTGAAATTTCTACGTCATCAAATTTTTCTTCTTATTCTTCTGTTACAGCTACCCCAGCAAATACAACTAATTTAAACGAACCCGCTGAATGTTTAGCAACAGGATTAATTCCAAGTACTACCTATTACTTTCGCTTTGCTGCGAATGTGAGGAAGTCTACTTCAACATTTCCATTTTATTCGCAAACTACTGTTAAAGGCTCATCTTTATCATTCACAACACTAGCAGGCGCTCCACCATCAATAGTAAATAAATCTTCAAATTATAGTGAATATAATTCAACCAATTATCTTGCGGGTGAAGGTGATGTTACAGCCGAAGGGACTGGGGTTACTGTAACAGAAAGAGGCTTTGTGTATAATTTAATTGGTAATCCAACGAAAAGTGATAATGTACAAGTTTATGATAATAATCCAGGTACTGGAAACTTTATTGATGCTATTATAAATTTGAATCCTGGTATAACTTACTATTTAAACGTTTATGCGGATAATGTCTATGGGACTGGTTATGGTGTTCCCCAAGAGTTTATAACTCATACATTAAATCCAACCTCAATATCTGCTACATCGATTACAGAAACTAGCTTTTCAGCAAACTGGGATGCTGTTACTGGCGCTCAAGGATATTTATTAGATGTTGCAACGGATGATGCTTTTTCCTCATTTGTTTCTGGTTATCAAAATCTTGATGTGGGATTGGTTACAACATATAGTGTGAATACTAATTTATCATCTGGAACAGATTATTACTATCGAGTTAAGGCATACCATGATGGAGGAGCTGATGGCCCTGATTTTACCAGTGAAAGTGATAATTATATGCCTGTTTACACTTTACACGATAATCCCAACATACAAGCCCATACTCTTTATTGGTGGGGAGCGACGAGTTCGGGACAAATGACTTTACATTGGACTAATGGAAATGGGACTGCAAGAATGCTTATTATGAAAGCCGGTTCAGCCGTGTCCAATCCTGTTGATGGTAATACTTATACAGCGAATGCAAATTTTGGTAGTGGTGATCAGATTGGTTCATCCGGCACCTATGTGGTTTTTAATGGTTCAGGGTCTAAAGGTGACGAGCAAGTGACTATTACTGGTTTGAGTGATGCGGTTGACTATTACTTTAAAGTGGTTGAATATAATGGAACAGGTTCAACAACTAACTATAACACTTCAGAAACATCAGGTTATGGTGTTGGAAATATTGGCGATGGTGTTTTACCTGTTACTTTGATTTCATTTGCAGCCGAAAAGGTTAATGAAAATGTGCTCCTTTCCTGGGCAACCGCCACAGAGGAAAATAATCATTTCTTCGTAATTGAACGTTCTGAAAATGCAAAGGATTTTCTTTCTATTGGTGAAGTTTTTGGTGCGGGAAATAGTAATATTCAACTTTATTATGAGTTTTTGGACGATAGTCACCCCGCAGGAGTTTTATACTATCGCCTGAAACAATTTGATTTCGATGGTAAAATGAAAACTCTGAAAACTATTTCCATTGATATGCGCAATAGTGGTGATATTCTGAAAAACCTATACGTAGATAACTCAAATCTGAATGTTTTGATTAATGCGGTAGGTGCTACACCAACTACCGTAACTATTATGGATTTGAATAGCAAATTGATATTTGAAAAAGCTTTGGAAAACTCAGGCGATCAACATCTGAATATTAATATGACTCAACAAAGCAGAGGAGTCTATTTCATCAAAGTTCAATCTGAAAATCAAATAGTTTGTAAGAAATTTATCTATTAAATTTAGGTTGAAAAGTAGTTAGGTATGGTTTTGTAAAACAAATAGATAGACGGTTTTTTAAGTTAATTTAAGTGATTAGAAAGAAAGGCTTGGTTGTTTAATCAGGCCTTTTCTCTTTCCTCCAAAAATAAAAAAGGACCGAATTTCTTCGGCCCTCTTTCTTTGGTTAACATTGCTATTAAAAAACCGTATTGTTGTTCCGGCTCGGTTTAGAATCAACCATTAAGCCATTTTGTTCTTTACGCCCGAGTTTTTGGACTAAATCCGTTTAATACTAGTTCATAATTTATTAACACTTTGGAAATCAGTATTTAAAACGCCTTAAAAAGATGTAAGTTTTTTCGTTTGCCTCACTTTATAGATTTATGTTTTGAAGTGAATTTTCCAAATTAGGGAAGATTTTGTCTTGTTTTTAGAACTCACCTAATAAAAAACTCCGCCGGATTTTATAATCTCAAGCGGAGTTTTTGGTAATCTGAGAAGGTTATTACTTTACTACTTCACCCGTAAGTGTAAGAGTAATCTCATGGTTCTTAGGGTCGTTGGTTATGATTGTTACTGTTTTCTTTTGCTGTCCTTGATACCCTGTGGTATTAAATTTAACTTCAATATAACTGCTCTTTCCTTTTTTAATGACGCTTTCAGCGGGGGCAATGGCTGTGCAACCACAGGACGCTTTGGTCTTACGTATAATCAAATCGCTCTTGCCTGTATTTTTAAACTTAAACTGATAGGTAACTAATGCTCCTGTGCCAATTTTTCCAAAATCGTGATAAATAGAGTCGAAGGTGATTACGGGCGCTTTCTTAAGTTGCTTTGGCGTTAAAACACTGAAATCTTCAATGATATTTGCACTGACGTTTAAAATTTTAATCGGCTGATTATCATCGTTGGTTTTTATCGCAATTCTATCGTAGAGCAGTCCATAATCGTTGCGTTTTGCAGCGTCATAACTGATTATCAAATAGGTGGACTCTTGTGGTTTTAACGTGTTTTTGCGAAGCTTAGCGGTAATATGTGCCGGCACTTGTTCAAAATTGAAGGTCATTTCTCTCGTCCAATTATTGAATATCTTCATCGAATCGGTTTTGGTTTCGTGGTTTTTTATCTGCATAAATGCAATATGATTGCTCATAGCTTTGAGATTGCCCATCGTAGTCGGATATTTTTCTGCTTCAGTTTTTGGCTTTGGAGTAACTGTTCCTTTGATTACCAATACGCTGTTTGGCTTGTCAACATCGTTGGTGGTTACAGTGATGGTTTTGCGAAATGGTCCCGGGCGGTTTTTAGTGAAATAGGTTGCTTTCACAAATCCTTTTTCACCGGGCTTTATCACGTTTTTACTGTAGTCGGAAGCTGTGCAGCCACAACTTGTTTTTACATTGACTATTTTTAAATCGCCATCGCCCACATTCGTGAAATGAAAAGTTGCTTCGGCTTTGCCCATTTCTTCTTCAAGGGTGCCATAATCATGAGTTTCTTTGTCAAATTTTATCTTTCCAACTTGGGCATTCACAACAAAACTCAAAGTTAAGAGGCTGATTAATAATAGAATTGTTGATTTCATAAGGTTAAATTTTAAATTATGAGGCCGCAAAGTTAGAAATAATTGTCGGACTAATCTTTTTTTGAGTCATGTTTTTAATTTTTTTGCCTAAAAAAAAGCTGACATTGTTTATAATTTTTTTGATAAAAAGGCAATCCCAACTGCATCGGCCTCTTCGGATTCATTAGTTTTGTTTTCTCTAATCATAATATTATGGAATTAAATAGTCAAATTCGAAATCTCTTTATATCATGGTGTGGCCAGACGCCCGAAAAAATCACCCCCTTGGCTCGCAGTGGTTCCGACCGCCAATATTTTCGCCTTCAATCTGCTGATTTTTCTGCGCTTGGGGTTTTTAATCCCGATGCAAAAGAAAATTTAGCCTTCATCGAGTTTAGTAAGCATTTTCTGTCGAAAGGCCTCAATGTGCCTAAAATCTATGCCGAGGATATTAGTGATAATGTCTATCTCATTGAGGATTTGGGCGATATGACTTTGTTTCGGTTCATCAACGAACACGAAAAAATGGAAGGGAAAAGATTCGGAGAATCGGTCAATGCACTTTATAAAAAGGTCTTGGATAAGTTGCCCGACTTGCAAATAACTGCCGGAAAAACTATCGACTACCGCCTTTGCTATCCGCGTTCCGATTTCGATAAGCAGTCTATGATGTGGGATTTGAATTATTTTAAATATTATTTTCTGAAGTTAGGCGGCATTTCTTTCGATGAACAGGCTTTAGAAGATGATTTTCAGCGCTTTTCGGATTATCTTCTTACCGCCCGCCGCGATTACTTTTTGTACCGCGATTTTCAATCGAGAAATATTATGGTGAAAGATAATGATGTTTACTTTATTGATTATCAAGGTGGTAGGAGAGGGGCGCTTCAGTACGACTTGGCTTCCCTTCTTTTTGACGCTAAGGCTGATATGCCTCACGCTGTGCGCGAAGAGTTGCTTGAATATTATTTGAATCGGGTGAAGAAACTCACAAAAATGGATGAAAAGGAGTTTAGGGAATATTTTTATGCTTTTGTGATTATTCGGATTTTGCAGGCTCTGGGAGCTTACGGATTCCGTGGTTTCTATGAAAAAAAGGCGCATTTTCTGGCCTCAATTCCCTATGCTCTCGACAATCTGACTTATGTGCTTTCCATTGCTCGGTTTAGCTTTGCTCTTCCAACTTTATTGCCTGTTCTTGAGTCAGTGGCCTCTTCCGAAAAATTACGCTCCTTAGCCGATTTCAATAAAAAACTGACTATCTATGTGAATAGCTTTTCCTACAAAAGAGGTATTCCTGTTGACGAAACAGGACATGGCGGCGGCTTTGTTTTCGATTGCCGCGCTTTGCCAAATCCTGGCCGCTTTGACAAATATAAAGAATTGACAGGAAGAGACTTAGCGGTGATTGAGTTTCTTGAGAAAGAAGCTGCCGTGAATTCTTTCTTCGAGATGGTCGGTGGTTTGGTTTGTCAATC
>JAFGWF010000280.1 GCA_016937295.1 Bacteroidales bacterium | reverse complement strand
TATAGCAACCTCTGTAGTACCTATATACATAGTTTGGTCTGCCTGAGCGTAGCCGCCTAATGCATGATTGCCCCAACCGTAAGCAGTATTCCAATTGGTGATATTTGTTGCGGTTATTCCATGTGCAGCAGACGCTACAAAAATGGGATCTGTTTCGAAAGATGATAGTCCATTAAAAAGAAAATTTTTCAAACCTAATAGATCAATCCTTTTTAAGCCTGTCGTGAAATAGGGAGAATCGAGCAATAGGCTATAATTATTATTAAGATCAGTTTCGATTGGTAATGAATAAACACGAGAAACAGCTCTTTGCCCAAAAGAGGTAGCGGACGCCAATAATAGTACAATAATGATTAGTTTTTTCATATTAATATTTTAAAATCCAATTACAATGTTATCATCGCCAATGATGAAATTATCATCTGCAATTACAGTACCTGCAGCAAGACCGGTAGCTGTTTTATTAGAATAGAATTGATTGTCGCCTGTGAGTTCAATTTCAATGCGCAGGCTGTATTGATACAGCTTATCAATATGCCTTTTAAATTCATTATTATTTATGTTTATTCTGAATAAATTATTCGCGGCAACATAATAAGTTTCTGGGGCTCCGATGAGTTCACGCAACCAATTTCTTTCCTCTTTATAAAGCCAACCCGAGTTTAATACGAGCGTTTCATTTTCAGATACTTTAGTCTGAATTTTGGTAGTTAATGCTTCAAAAAATAAACGTGTATATTTATCGTCTAATTCTGAAATTCCTCTGAAAGTAGCAGAATCCCAAACGCCGAAGCTATTTTTATAAATGATGTTACGACTAAATAAAGGATTCTCTAATTCCAAAACAAATGTTTCTGAAGTAAGCGTCTCGCACGTAATTTTGAATTCGATAAATTGAATTGTCTTAGAAGCATTAATGCCTTTTAAATCGTGAATTGCAGGAGAAAGAATGAAACAACCTTGTTCATCTGCCTGAAGTGTAATTGAATTTCCACCATTTAAAATAGGTGCTGCCGTTGAAGCATCTGTATATTTTAAAAGAAGATCTGCTGTAAAAATTTTTTCAAGTGTAAAAGTGTTCAAGAAATAGAATTGAATAGGCTGATCGTAAGTGATTTTAGAGCGTAGCGGCCTGTTCGTTTGGATTAAGATATCAGCAGATTTCAGTAATTCTTCGTAAGTTATTGCATCTTCTGAAATAAGTTTTTCATGAACTTTTGGCACTCCACCGGTTACGGCTTTAAAAATTGCTGAATCTTGGATCGCCCCAAAGTAATTACCTGCTCTTTCCCAATATCTTATGAAAAAAGATCTAATTGCATTTGAATTTACTTTTTTCCATTCAGTGACGATTTGAGGGAAATACATTTCTGCAGCTACAGTAGTGGCTAGATAATTATGAAAATCGAATTTTACTTCATTTCCGGCAATGCGATCTTCGCCTATTATTTGTTCAGATTGACCAAGTGATAAAATTAATTGAGCGTGAATACCAAAATTAATTTTTGCAATCTCATCTAATCCTGGAACTCGAACATTGAGCGTAATTGCTGTATTGGCTTCGCCTAGGACGATAGTATAGATTTCTCCTATTTCACGAGCCGAAAAAACAATTGTATTGGAATTGGATTCGGATATGGAATAGAAAGGAAAGATGTACCTATTGAATTTCATTTGAGAAATAAAAATAGGCCACCAATCCGCAAAAGCCATTAAGGTAGCTTTGCCGGTTAGCTCTAAGCCAGAATCATCAGGAGAATCAACAAAATTGTATTGCCATGTTTGGCCAAGGAAATCAAGTTTTAAATTAGTACCAATAGCAAATCCATTTGGACCGAGAGTTAAACGTAGTTCTGCAGCTCTTCCGACTTGATCTAAATGATTAGCCGAAACAACAGAAAAAGGAATAGTGTTTCCAACTGGATTTAATGTTTTAGGTATTGCCATAAGTTAAAGTGTTTTATCAGGAAAAGGATAATTGCTGCGACAATTAGCCAAATCACAAATTTTAGTGATACTTTATAATACCAAGGAATTTTTTTTTCAATCGTTTTGGCTTTCGTTGTAATTTCCTCGTCTATTTTGATTTTTAAATTTTCTTCAGGTGTTTCAATATCAAATTCGTATTCAGGTGTTTTTTTATTTTCTGAGAGATGCTGGTCATCTGTATCATTAGTATTGGCAGGATCCGCTATCGGTTCCGGTTCAAAAACTCGAATAGTGAGTTTTATTCCGGTTTTTCGGTCTCGTAATATGATGGAGTCGCCCGACTTTGGTACACTAGAAATGAAACCGATTTTCTTAGCTTCTAATTTAATTAAAGAATCTGCCGTTCTATGCGTAGTAACACTTGTTTTAGAAATTTTTCTTACAGCACAAGCACTTACTAAAAGCATTAGCAATATAAATGCAAGTAAATAAAGAAAGTAATAGGTATACGAGGTTTTCATAATTTGATGAAAAAATGAGGTAAATCAGTAAATTGATGATCAGTCATATATGTATCATTATCCCAATCGGCACCGCTAATAATATCGTGTGTAATTCGGCCTTCAGCTTTAAGCCTGGCTGCGACTCCTTGGACAAAACCAATAAACCGGATCATTCTTTTTGTGTCTTTCCAATCAATGGGATATGGCACAACATCAACAGCCCGTGATGGTATATAGTTATGATCAGATTTATTCTGATAACCATCTTTATCGGTAACGGTTACTCCGGTTTCTTTCCAAACCAATCCGTCCCATTCACGGCCATTTTTAAACAATTCAAATTGTTCTTTTTGGCTGCGATGTCCGTATAGAACAGTACAATCCCAAGTTTTTATAACTTCATTAAAAACAATCTGTAAATCGAGATGTGCAGTTGCTAGTAAATGTTGCGATTTTTGTGAATAATCAGGCATCACGCGTCTTTTTTAGCAAGCTGAATCACTTCTTTTACTTCTTGAATCTTACTTAATTGCGTTGGGGCAAAAACGGCAATCAAAAGCATAAAATCAAAACTTAGTAAAGCAATAATCCAATTGATATCTACTTTCAGCAAGGCTAAACCTGGAAACATACCGGAGTTAAATAGCATAAAAAACCAAATTAGCTGATAAGATATTAGTCTTTTAGAAGAAGGCTGACCTTTGTTATCCTTTAAATAATCTGAAATTTTCATAATTTTTCCTTTCTTTTATTCGTTTTTGTTGAAATATAAGTATCGTAAATTTTCATCAGCCACCAGACTATTGCCAATAAGCTAATTACTAATGTAAGTATTGCATTCAAGTTGGGGTGAATTACATAGTTTGTCGAGGCAGTAATTTGCAAGATATTTATCTTAGGCATCGCCCACGCATCAAAATTCAGAAACAGTGCAGGCACGTTTAGAATAATTCCGAGTTTGTTTGATAGTAGCTTATTCATATTGCTAAATAAATAGTTCGTAAATCGAATTAAAAGGACACACTTCGGCAAGCTCAGTGCGGGCTTATTTTATCCTGACTGATTCTGTTAGCTGTTTCATTTTTGTATTTTTTTCGTCAATTCTGGTCCAAGGAACGTTTAATCCGTTGCGCTCAATCCTATCCATAACAGCGGTAAACGCATCCATACTCTTAACCAATCGAGGATCTGTGAAGGTTTCTTTTTGATAGTTATTCGTTACGGTTGAAGGG
This sequence comes from Bacteroidales bacterium, assembly GCA_016937295.1. Lineage (GTDB taxonomy): Bacteria > Bacteroidota > Bacteroidia > Bacteroidales > UBA1556 > UBA6267. The sequence goes on along the minus strand of JAFGWF010000280.1, from coordinate 8 downwards.
TAATTACC
>JAFGWF010000279.1 GCA_016937295.1 Bacteroidales bacterium | reverse complement strand
TCCAATTGGTCATAAACCAAATAGGGATTGTCTTTTCTCACATCTCTTTTTACGCCACTGGCGCGTGCCGTTGTTCCTACAATTCCATATTGGTCAACCCATTCTTTTGGAATTACACCCACTCCAACCGAACGCTTTTTGAAAACGGAATTATTGAACATCAGTTGATGAATGCGCACAATGAAATCGTCAATTTCCTTGAGGTTTTCTTCTAAACGTTTTTTGAAACCAGAAGGCAACAGACCGCGCACGCCTCCCGGAATTATGTACATGTGATAAACGCGCGCACCGGTGAGCTCTTCAAAACGGTCGAGGATTAGGTCACGCAGATAAACGCCCCATTGCACTCCAATGCCAAGCGAGAATGTTCCAGCTTGTCCCGGAACACCGCGCAGAAGTCCTTGCAAACGAGCAAGTTCCAAAACCAAAGTGCGCAGCCATACGGCCATTTCCGGCACTTTGCTGGAATAGCCCGAAAGTTCCTCGGTGCATTGAGCAATCAAATATTCGTTCGTATCCGGCTCGGCCACACACATCCTGATAGATGTTGGGAAGCCTTGTACAAAAAGCCGGCGCTCAATAAGTTTCTCAAAACCGCGGTGCAAGTAGCCAACATGGGTGCGCGCTTCTACCACTTCATCACCACTGATGGTCAGTTCAACGGCCATATTTCCTGTTACGCCCGGATGGTTCGGTCCAAGCCAAAGTTTAGTATATTTTTGAGAAGATAAGTCTAATATTGCTTTTCCATCCTGATCAATCTCCGGATAGTTACTTCTGTCGGGTTTAAAACCAAATAATCCTTTATTGCTCATTGGTATTCTTTTTAGCGGTTACTGGTTGGTTGGGATAAAGTTTCTCGCGCATATAAGTTGCCGGATCGTGTGTGAATCGGCCTTCACGAGGAAAGTACGTTTTCTCGGAATACGCCGCTGTGTCGAAATCGCGCCTCATGTGAGGAATTTCTGTCCAACCTTCTAAAACAAAATTTTCATCTACATTCGGACTTCCCGGAAAGTCGATGCCAAAAGCCTCTTTGATTTCGCGCTGATAAGTCCAGATTTGCTTCCATAAATGATGAGCCGACTGCATGGTGGGCTCAGTTCGGTTGAGATAGGTTTTTATGCCAATATCTACTTTAAGTGTCGGATTATGAATTAAATATAAAAGTTGAAACTGTCCGTCTTCAATCCAATCGACACAACTCATCATAACGAAATGCGAAAACTGATGGTAATCTTTCAGAAAAGTGACCAAGTCGATGGCAAACTTTTTCTCTACATCCACGAATGCTATATTATCGCGCTGAAATACAACATTTTGGAGGCTGTATTTTTCTGTAATTTCTTGAACTATTGCTTTCATTCTTACAATCTTTTATTGAGGTGAAATTTTAAGTCGATTACCAGTTGTAATCAGGCATATTCCAATCCTTGATGATTTTCTTTTGATTCGCTTTGTACTCGTCAAAATTGCGTGCATATTCATTCGCTTTTTCCGCTTTTCCTTCTTTGATAAGCTCTTTAAGTTTCATAAAACCGGACAATAAAGCTTCAGGACGAGGCATGCAGCCTGCGATATAAACATCTACAGGAATATATTTATCCAAACGATTAATGGTGCTGTAGCTATCGTAATACATGCCGCCATTGATGGTGCAACTTCCAAGTGCTAACACATATTTTGGAGAAGGCATCTGCTCGTAGCTTCGGATAACTCTTTTTAGCGTTTTCACCGAAAGATAACCGGAAATTATAAAGGCATTGGATTGACGGGGTGTTGCTCTCATCTGAACGCCAAAACGATAGGCGTCAAAGCGTGGCGTCATAAGTGGTGGAATTTCGATACTTCCACAACCTGTTCCGAAGCCTAAAACCCAAATACTTTCGGCACGTGCCCAGTTCAGAAATTTTTCAACAACGCCATTGAGGGGCTTTTCCTCTTGGGGTTTTTTTCCGCTGAAATAATCATAAATGGGATTTATTTTTATGGTAGAGCCGTCAGGCGCAATCACTTCCCTTTCTTCATCTTCAGGCCGGATAAAGCTTTTCTCATTTTGACTGGCATTTTGCGCCGACCTTTGCAACATCTCGTTGATTTTATCATTCATCGTTTCCATTTCAGAAAATTTTTTCGTTAAAAGCTAATTAATAATATGGCTAAAATACCCAGAGCTAATGGAATTTTGAAAAACCAAACTACCGATTGTTCAATTCTAAAACGTGGGAAAACAGCTCCAACGAAAACAGAATAGAAATAAATCAGGAAAGTTTTTAGAATAAACTCAGGCCATGACGTTGCGCCTCCAAAAAGCAGATTCATAAATAGGGCAGCTTCCATAACGTGAAGCACTGCACCGCTCGACATTAGCACGCCAAGATAGGTAGAATGATATTCCGTTGGCGGTCCGATTGGGATTTCGTTTGGCGCTTTCACTAAGTTGAAAGGGGAATGTCCCATAGCACCGAGGGCAGCTAAAAGTATCGCCGCACCGGCTACAGGATTTGTAAAGATGCTCCAATTGGCCATTCCTCCTTGTTGGGCTGCAATAATTTCGTTAAGGCTAAGGGTTTGATATTGAATTGCTAAGGCGATTATTCCTAAAGTCAAAGGAAGCTCAATAGCTGCATGTTGTGCTAAACCACGTGTAATACCAATGGTGCTATGAGGATGACCGCCTTCACCTGCACCCAGCGCCATGCCCAACATTCCGAACAATTGGAAATAAAGAATCAGCACAATATCCCCTTGAAAAGAGAAGTTTGCCCAAAGGTCTGAGCCAAAAAGTGCAGGCATAAAAAGAAACATTCCTAAAGCTCCGGTGAATCGGAAAATTGGGCCAAGATAAAACATGACGCCATGCGATAGTGTGGTGCGGATGCCAATATTTTTCAATAAATCAATCCATGGTTGATAGAATGGGATGCCATGGCGACCGGCCAAGCGAGCAACAATTTTTCTGAAAATTGCACTCATTAGCATTCCCCAATTCAATACGATTAAGAAGCCGAGCAATGTGGCTCCAAGTTTTAAATAGATACTCATTAAATAGTTCCTCCAATAGTTATAAAAAACATGATAATGATGAACAAAACAATGTGAAGCATATATGCTTGTCCGTTTCCACTATAGATTCGGCGAACAAATCCGGCGGTTTCGTGAATGAAATCCGAAATCCAATTCCAGAATGCCTCAACTGCGGGTAATGTAAACGGCCATACAGCTTTGTAAAAACCGGCATACATATTATGTGCTACGTGAGTAGTTTCGGGTCGGTGTGGACGCTCACCCGAGAAAACAATGTCGAATTGCTTGAGCTTGTGAGCCTTTCGGGTGGAGAGTTTCACTAAGAGTAAAGTTCCTAAAAACATTACCATTATCGAAATCATTACACCTGTTCCTGTCCAATGACCAATTGCTGTATAGGCATAACTGCCTTCCCAAACCAATTGATTATTAGGGAAATAGTTTGCAATTAGAGTTCCAAGTGGTTGAAGCACTAACTGAGGCATTGCTGCAAAAACCATCAATCCGATGATTAAAACATAGATTGGGATTAGAAACCAAACAGAAATTTCTTTCACATTTCTGAGATTATCCTTCAACTGACCAAGGAAAACGGTTTGAATCAAACGATAAAGGTAGAGGAAAGCCAAGCCGCCGGAAAAGAAAACCAAAACCCCTTGAAAATACCAACCTTTTTCAATTACAGCGTTGTAAAACAGCCATTTACCTGTAAAACCTGATAAGGGAGGTACGCCGGAAAGAGCGATAATTCCAATCAAAACCGCGATAAAAGCTAAAGGCATTCGCTTGATAAGGCCACCCATTTCGTACATATTATGCGTGCCAACGCGCAGCACAACAGCGCCTATCGTCAAGAATAGTACGGCTTTATACATAAAGTGGTTGATGGTATAAGTGAATCCGGTGAGCCAACCCAAATGAGTCATTATTGCAAAGGCAAAGACGAT
>JAFGWF010000047.1 GCA_016937295.1 Bacteroidales bacterium | reverse complement strand
TACTAAAGATAAAAACCTGAGAGCCAGGGTTTTTAATCGAACAAACTACGATGATCCTCTCACCCGTAAAGCTCCTTATACTCAAGGAGCAGGCATCGTTTACCGAAAGGAGTTTAATACGCTTGAGGAATTGTTTAATCGCGCTAAAAAGGCTGAAGCCGTTGCTAATGAGCCGGTTAGTTTGAAACCTGAAGATAGAAAATAACCTAAAAGCGAAGGAGACCTTTCGGCCTCCTTTCATTCTTCAAAAACTCTTTACAGTAATCCGTTATTCAGATATATTTCTTTTTGAACAGGGTAGAACGAGTTGATCTTAGTTTTTATTCCTGTGGTTAAATTTTCAAAGTCTCCGGTTTCAAAATTCACCCGTATTTGGTGCCCATCTTGCAGTTTTGTTTCCTCCAGAATATTCGGCGAATAGGTCAAGATTGGCATTGCGGCATTAATGGCATTTCGTTCGTAAATGGCTCCATACGACTCAGCTAAAATGGCAGTGATGCCCAACGACAAAAAGCAATCAACAGCCTGCTGCCTTGAACTTCCTGCACCAAAGTTTTTCCCTGTTATAATGATGTCGCCGGAATTAGCTTTTTTAGAGAAGTCTTCATAGCCTTTCAAATTGTCAAACGCATATTGCCCCATCTCTTTTATGTCAGTGATAGTCAAATAGCGATTGTGAAAAATCATATCTGTATCGATGTCGTCAACCGGAATAAACCATGCGCGACCTTCTGCAATCATCGACTTTTGAGAAGCTGCTTTTTTAACATTGGATTCAGCCTTCAACTTAAATCCTTTGGACTGGTATGGCGCTAAATCTACAGTTTCAGAATTAGTATCTGTTATGTAACCTGCTAAAGATGAGTATGCTACTGTGGAGGGTGAAGCTAAATATACTTCACCTTTGCCCTGTTTTCCTGCAAAATTGCGGTTTCCGGTTGAAACGGTAATTTCTTCCGGTCCGTTTTGGCCTACTTGTCCGGCAGCACATCCTGCACATCCTGCGTTGCTCACCAAGGCTCCAGCTTCTTTGAATATTTTAATCAGCCCTTCATCCAATGCTTGTTTCCAAATATCATCAGTGCTGGGGACAATCTTCAACACGACTCCCGGGGCTACTTTTTTCCCTTTTAAAATGCTGGCTGCAATTCGCAAATCTTCCATCCGGCCATTGGTGCAGCTTCCGATAAAGGCAGAGTCGATGCGTGTGCTTTTAACCGATTCTACGGAAGTGTTGTCGTGTGGATGTCCCGGACGAGCAACCATTGGCACAAATTGGCTTATTTCTATTTGAAAAATATCGCTGTAAATCGCATCTGCATCCGGAGAAATAGGCGTAATCGCTTTGCCTGTCATTCCTTCTAATTCCTTGATAATACGTTCGTTTGGTTCAAAGAAGATGATAATTGCTCCCATTTCCGTAGCCATGGACGATATGGTGATTCGCTCGTCAAGTGTAAGATTTTCGGCTTCAATTCCTGTAATTTCAACAGATTTACCTAAAAGTTTATTAGCTCCAAATAGTGCAAGTAGGTTTAAGACAATATCTTTGGCAGTAACATTTTTTGGTCTGCTTCCAATGAGTTCAATTTTTACAGATTCCGGAACTTTAAACCACGCTTTACCTTTTGCCCAAACTGCGGCAATATCTTGGTCGCCCATGCCTTGTCCAAAGGCTCCTATGGCGCCCATGATGTTGGCATGTGAATCGGTCGAAACAAAGGTGCCTCCCGGTAAAACTAAGCCTTGCTCTATGGCCTGATGGGTGCCAATTCCGGTGTTTATGTCAAAAACTTTAATGTCATTTTCACGAGCAAACATCCGACAATAATGCTGATTGGCAGCGTATTTCTGATCCGATCCTCCCGGATTTGTATCGAAGGTGAAAAATGTTTTGGATGAATCTTGGATAGTTAGGTTGTTGTCTATTAGGTTTTTAACAACATTCGCTCCTCCAAAGTCACGTGCAACTCGTGCATCAATTTCTACATCTACTATGTCGCCCGGCTTCACTTGTGTAAAATCCGAGTGGTTTTTTATAATTTTTTCAATAATTGTCATATCGCTTTAGTTTGGTGTTCTTTTTATGTTTGATAGTTCTTTAATTCGTTTAAAACCAACTTTATATAAATAATAAAGATAGAATATAAATACAATGAAATATCCCGGTTCAGCACTCATAAGTATAAAATCGTAAATGCCATGAAGCATGATAGGGATTAGTAAGGCTAAAATAAAATTCCTCCTCTTAAAGAATAAGCTGAAACGTGCAAAGGATAAATAGTAACCCATAGTTACTCCGAAAAGGGCATGAGCAGGTACGGCAGTGATTGCGCGTGTTAAAGCCACATTCATTCCGCCATCTAATACATATTTGATGTTTTCGACCATGGCAAATCCAAGTGAAACAAATACTGCATACACGATTCCATCGTATTTCTCGCTGAACTGACGGCTTCGCCATACAATAATCAACAATGCAATAAATTTGAAGCTTTCCTCTGTGAATGCAGCTACAACAAAGGCGTTGTAAAAAGCATCTAAGCGCTTAGATAAAGGCAAATTGAATGATAAATCATGCAGCCATATTTCCACAATTAGCACAGGAATAACAGATAGAGCTCCTAATGCAAGTGCGGATAAAAGTTTGCGCAAGGGTTCTTTTTCCCATTTATCTCGATAGTAAATGTAGATTAGAATGGCCACTACAGGCGCTATAGCTCCAATGATATAGCTCATAGATTAGTTCAAATAATCAACCTCTCTTTGAAGGGTTCAAAGGTCATAAAATCAGCGTGATGAACAATGTACGCTTCCGTGGTTCTTTTCACCATATTTCCTTCGCCGGCATGTGTGGCTATAATATGCAAAACTGCCGGTGGCAAGCCGCATTCTTCTGCTAGTGATACTCCACTAAAAGGATGGCGAACATATTTTCCATAAACACCTTGAATTGCCTTGCCATTGACATCAAGCTCATACTCTAACAGTTTGCCAACATCTGCCAAAACAGCACCTGCAACAAGAACGTCCATATCGACCTTGAGCTCTCCGTGATACATCGAATTGATGCGAAAGCCCGCATCTCTCGCAATATGCACAACAGATCTTTTATGATCCATAAATGTTACTTTCAAGTCCGGTCCACACAAGAGTGTAAAGGGTATTCGGTTTAAATCATCCGCCGTCAAGACCGATCGCTCTAAAGCAATTTCCCATGTTTTTGCTGTACTTTCTCTAAGTTCCAGGTTTTCAATCCATTCTAATTCCTCTCCCCACAATGTCATAACATCTTTATTCATAATGTGTTCTTTTGGTTATAAAAGACTGTCTCGCAATATCTAACACTCCTTCTGTTTAGATTTTTACGAAACAGTCTTGAATTATTTACTAAAGTTTTGCAATAATCGCGTCAGCCATTTGATTTGTTGAAGCCGCTCCTTTTTCAATCACGTCAGGACGTCCACTCATTTTCATCATGTCGTAGGTGCGCACTTTGCCTTCAGCGATTACTTCTGCAACGGCTTTCCGAATTTTTGCAGCCATATCCTTTTCCTGGATATAGTCTAACATCATGCAGGCGGATTCAATCATAGCAATTGGGTTTACAATGCTAATTTGGTAATCGGCATATTTGGGGGCTGAGCCGTGTGTTGGTTCAAAAACAGCGACGCCGTCAGCGCTCATTTGAGCTGAGCAGGCAAAACCTAAACCGCCAATCAGTCCGGCAAAACCATCGCTGATGATGTCGCCAAACATATTACCGGCAACGATAACTCCATAGTCTTCAGGGTTTTTGGTGAGCCACATCATCTGGGCGTCAATATTCGTGTTCCAAAGCTGAATTTCTGAAAACTCTTCTTTTTGCATTTTGAGAGCCATTTTATACATCATGCCCGATGTTTCTCTGATAACATTTGGCTTTTCGCAGAGTGTTACCGATTTATAGCCAAATTCACGAGCGTGAGAAAAAGCAGCGCGTAAAATGCGTTCAGTGGCATTTTTGCTGAAAATACGCGTGGAAATGCTTATTTCATCTTTTGGAACTGATCCAAAATTTTGCTTGAATTTTGGGTGCGTTAAAAAAGCTTCGTAAACTTGTTGGGGGGGATTCGACCACTCAACGCCACCATATAGTCCTTCCGTATTTTGACGGAACACAACTACATCAACAAAAGGTTCTTCAATTTCGCCATTTGCTCCACGGCGTATAAAATTCAAAGGATTTCCAAGATAGGTCTTGCAAGGTCTTGCGCAAATATCTAAATTGAAATGCTGACGTAATCCCACAATTGGACTGCTGTAAATCAGTCCTTTATCTTTTAGTTCGGGTGCTAATTCCTCGAAGGCTTCATCTTTTGGTTTTGAAGTGATGGCTCCAAACAGCGCAATTTTGTGTTTTGCTACCAAATCAATGGTTCTTTGCGGAAGTGGATTTCCTTCACTTCTCCAAAATTCCCAACCAATATCACCCTCAACGTAGTCGGCTTCAAAGCCTGCTGCTGTTAGTACTCGTAAGGTTTCGTCTAAAACAACCTTTCCAATGCCATCGCCCGGCATGGTTACAATAGTTCTTTTCATATTTTGAAGTTTATAAAAATTTGAATTCTATTTTCCGGCCAAAGATAATTTATATCCGATAAATTTTAACAGACATTGGATTGATTTGTTAAATATTTTCACTTGAAAATTCTCTTGTTATTGTTTAATTCGATGCCTATTTTTAAGAAAAAAACGCGGAAATGGTTAAGATTTAAAGATGTTTGCGGACAATGTTTATAATCTCAGTTGAGCGAAAAGGTTTGGTAATGAGGTCATTGCATCCTGCATTGATGATTAGGTTTTTTTCGTAGGGCATCAAATATGCAGTTTGAGCAATTATGGGAAGAGTAAAACCTGCATCACGGATTTCTTTAATGGCTTGATAACCATCCATGACCGGCATTCGCAAATCCATCAAAATCAGTTTTATATTATTGCTAAAATCTTGGTAAAGAGATAAAGCTTCTTTACCATTATTGGCTTGAATGGTACGAATTCCGATTTTTTCGAGACTCCTCTCAATAAGAAAATGATTGGAAGGAATATCTTCAACCACCAGAACAATGTCTTCTTGGTTATTCATTGGCATTGTCCATTGTATTGATAAACTCCTCGTATTTGTCTTTGTCGATATATCTGCTTACAGTAGCTAAAAGCTCGTTTTTACGAATTGGTTTTGTAAGAAGGTCGTTACAGCCTACCGATAAAACTTTGCCTTTTTCTTCCGGCAAAACATAGGCAGTTTGAGCAATAATAGGCACATCTTGTCTGAATTTTCTGATTTCTCTGGTTGCATCATATCCATTCATTTTGGGTAAACGTATATCCATCAGAATCAAATCAATATTCTCATTTTCTTTTGCCATTTGAACGGCTTTTTCGCCATCCATCGCCCATAAAAGCTTTGCTGATGTTCGTCTTAAAATACGGTCGATAAGCATGTGATTTGTGCGCACATCTTCAACAACCATTATGGTCTTTTCGCGCCATCTGAATTTTACCGGAGAGTTTCCGTGAGATTGTTCAAAGTCGTTCATTTTCGCAGTTTATATTGTTATTCCCCTTTCAATAATGGGTACAAATATAATATTTATTTCTTTGAATAAAGATTTTTTTCTTGTTCTATTGAAAATTCAGTGTTTTTATCTTCATCTCCTTCGTAAAGAAAACGTTTTATTTTTTTTGTAGGTGTTTTTATAAACTCCTCTTTCTGCTCAAT
>JAFGWF010000278.1 GCA_016937295.1 Bacteroidales bacterium | reverse complement strand
GACGCCTTGCCAATCACATTACCTTCATCATTAAGCACCGGAAGCCATTCCACTTTAGGGCGCTTTATTTTTGTCATAACTAATTGAATAACTACAAGTAAACCCATAATAATATAAAATAAAGCCGTGCTGATAAAAGCCCAAGCCTCTTTGCTCATATAGAAAGCCGCGTAAAATACCAAAACGGTATGTGTAAGAAAAATCCAAAAATAAAGTCTAAGACTTTTCCGCATAAAATCCAATTGACTTTCCGCCAACTTCACCTCTCCAAGATAGCGCTTTTGCATGGCAAAGATTAAGTTTCTGGGTGTAAAAACCGAAATGCCGAGCACAATTACCAAAATCAGTTCAATTAGTCCGGGTTTAATTTTGAAAAAAAGGTCGTTATGCGAAATCAAGGAAATGCCACCTAAAGCCACAATTAAGGCCGTATCGACTAGAACAAATTTTTCAATAGTTTTCTTTTTAAGGTAAAAATACCCCAATTGAGCAATTCCGGTGATGATTGCCACAATTAAACCCTCTTTTGTACCAATGAATTCATCAACAAAAATAAAAACCAAAAGAGGCAGTAAGCCGATAGCCATTTGCCTGATAAAAGCAGCCTTATCCATCATTTCGTAGGAGGTTTTTGTAGTTAGGAATAGCTTGTAAAAAATGAATCTCATTCGTGCCGAAATCAATAAAAGCGCAATAGTGATTTAATCCATTTGAAACCACTAAATAACTAACCCTTAACGACTTATTATAATTTGCGGCTTGGTCGAAAGTAGCTTGTGAGATTTTAACCGAGGGCGCTTTAAACTCAATAAGCACTATGGGCTGCGCTTCTTTGTCGTAAACCACAGCATCAAATCTGCGCTGCATTCCGCCAACATTAATCCCCTTTTCCACGGCAATCAGTCCGGCAGGATACTCAAGCTCATGAACAAGATAAGCCAAAAAATTTTGCCTGACCCATTCTTCCGGTGTTATCTTGACAAATTGCTGTCTAAAAACATCATATAACTCCAAACTTTCCTTGGAATCTCGGATATTAAACTGATAATCAGGTAAGTTTAATTTGTGCATCATGTTGGCAAAATTATAAAATGTTTACACTCATTCACCCAAATAGATTTTATTCTACAATTTCGGATAAAAAACCATTCGGTTAACTACGTTTATGTTAATTAATTCTTAACGATAAATGCAGTTGTTTATCGTTACATTTTTCCTGTACTTTTGTTGTTCAAACTTCAAACATCCACCAAAACAAATCGATGGAGTATAAGGGAATCAGTTATCAAGAGGATCAAGATTTAAATCTCGGGATATTAAAGCTTTCAGAAAATAATATTGTTTCGGATTTTGATTTTGTATTGAAAGTATCCATTTTTGTGGAGCTTGTTGGTTTTAAAAGATACAAATATGTTTTATTCAAGAAAAGAGATCAGGACTTTGAAATCGGTTCAAGATTATACGATATTACTCAAAACCTAATCGTTAAAACCTTGTTTTACTATGGGGTTAAAGGCATCTATTTTCTTGTAAACGAAGAGCGATACAAGAAATATCAGTCGCTACCTGAAAAAGTTTACGCCTTCCAAAACATGGAAGAAATTGTGGAGCATATTCGATTCTCCTGTGAAAAGCGATCCCAGTTGAAGTAATAAATTCCTATTTTATTGTGGTACTCATTCACGGTTTCACATTAAAAAGGTCAAATCCGAAGGAAACAGACTAAAACCTTAACCAAAACAGAAACGACTAAGATTTTGTAATTAAAACTATAACAATAGCTTAGCAAATTATCGAAAAGATTAAGCTAAAAATTTAGGGTAAATTTGACTTAAAAATGATATTTTTCACCTCTACAATTAATCTACAAGCCACTACAATAAAACATTAGATTATTGATTTTCTGACATTTAATAATTTACAGCCATTTGTTTAGATAAAAATCAGACCATAATCTATCTATATTTGCTCATTCAGAATTTTCACACAATCCTTATTTACAATGAAAGCAAATCAGATACTTTTAGCAATACTAATCAGCCTGCCTATCTTAGTTGCCGGGCAAAGCAATTACGTTTTAGACACCAATGGATTGAACGATATTTACGAAGGCGGTTCCACCGAATTTGAATTAGCAGACATTGATGATGACGGTGATTTGGACATGATTTCGGTGGGCGATCACATGAGTCCTTTATATGCTAACGAGAAAGGAGTGATGGTTTTCCGAAACACTCCAAATGGCTGGTTAAAAGACATGTACGGAAATTTTGGTTATGGAGGAGTTGCGGTAGGCGATGTGAACAATGATGGTTTTTTGGACATCGGGTATGGAGTGCATCACGACTACGGCAGTATGGTAATACCGGATTTAGGCGATCAGAAACTTGAGGTTGTGTTAGGTAATGGCTTAGGATACAGTTGGATACCATGGGATAATAATTTGGCCATGCAAGGTCAATCTTGGGGCATGTTCGACTGTGATTTTGCCGACATCGACAATGATGGCCTTTTAGATTTGGGAGCGAATAGTTTTGGTTCGCCTGATGGAGTTTGGATATACAAAAACTTAGGTAATGGCTATTGGGATGTGTTTGGAGGTGCTTTAGGAGGAAATAGCAATAGAAGCATCGCCTTTGGGGATTTCGACAACGATGGTTATGTGGACTTTATAGCCAATCACGAGAAATACAATAATGTAATCGGAAACATCTGGAAAGGAGACGGTTCAGGAAATTTCAGCCCGATGAGCACCGGATTTTACGGAGGATATAGTTTTGATTTTGCTTTAGGGGAATTTACTTCCGATGGAGCAATGGACATAGTTGTTACCCACGGCGGTCGTTTAAAACCAATCTCTTTCGACACAATTACCCAATCGTGGATACTGAAAAACAGTGGCATCGTTGGCTCAGGATTTTATAATGTGGCCATTGGCGACATGAATCAAGACGGCCATAAGGATATTGTTGGAACGAAGTCGGGGCGGATTGTAATCTTTGCGGGAAATGGCCAAGGAAGTTGGACTGCAATAGACTCTATCGACATGCCGGTAAGCTCATTTCGCGATATAAAAGTTGGTGATTTAGACCATAATGGTTTCCCTGACATTGCTTTCTGGGGAACTATTAATGGTGCAAATATGGTTAGGGTTTATATGCACAATGGCACTCAAAATCAATTAGATATAACACCGGAATATCCAAAAGGAGGTGAAATCATCTGTGGAAACTCAGCCCAAACAATCCAATGGAAACGATCCGTTCCTGCAAATCTTCCCTATTCGGTTCGCTTGGATTATTCGGTTGATGGAAAAACCGGAAACTATTTGCCCATAGATTCTAATATCACTCGGTCTAATTCCTATCAATGGGTTATGCCAAAAATTTCATCGACAAATATCTATCTTAGAATGATCATATCTTCAGGAAATCAACACGATACCGCATATACCGACACTGCATTTACTATAAAACCTTGCGTAATAAAACCTATATGGGAAGATAGTTTGAATGCAACGCCATCCTTCTGTCAAGTTGGCGACACGCTAAACCTCGCCATCGATTCGGCTTATGGTGCAATTGGATATTTTTGGGATTTTCCCCAAGGTTGGATGGCATCTGCCAACGGCACAACTGCGGAGGTGATTCCAAACACCGCTTCCGGCAGTGTGTTGGTTTACGCTTATACGGCAAAAGACACCTCCAATGCTGCCACAATTCAAATAAGTAAAGTTAACATCGACACTACTATAAATTTTACCAACGGCCAATTATCGGTAGCAGAACCTCTTCCTGCTACTTACCAATGGTGGAATTGCAATATAAATCAGCCCGTTAGCAATGCCACGAGCCAGAGTTTTCTACCCAACATCTCAGGAAACTATCAAGTGGAAGTTTTTAAAGAAGGATGCAGTTTAAAATCTAGTTGTCGTGAATTTATTCTAAATATCCATGAAATCGCTTCCAATAAAACAATTCAAATTCAGCCAAATCCAACAACCGACATTATTACTGTTTCCTCTGATGAAACTATGGAGCAGATTCAAGTTTTTAACTCCAATGGCAAGCTTTGTAAAGAATACACATTGAAACAACGAACAACAAAATTGGATCTTACCGATTTTCCTTCAGGAATTTACTACTTGAATATTATCACTGATAATCAAGCAATTAAAAAACAAATCATTAAGAACTAAATTAACCGACACTAAACATAAGAAATATGAAAACAGCATTAATTTCTCTCATTCTGGCTCTATTTCTAATTACAGCCCAAGCACAGAATATCGTTTTTAGCGAGAATTTTGAATTACCATCCGGGGCGGATAGTGTCCAAAACACCGGAAATATCAATTTTGCATTAACCACACAATTCACTGTAAATGGACTTTTTGCGGACAGTGCCATTTTTTTGGCCAACTCCGACTCAGCAATTCTGCAAACAAGCAGTTTTTCCACTACCGGCAACTATTTAGTGGTATTGGAGTTTGATCAGATTTGTAAGATAAATATTTTTGACGAAGCTTTAATAGAAGTATCCACCGATAACGGAAATAGCTGGATAACAGTCGATTCAAATCATTATAGCGGAAGTGGACAAATGCCGGGCGGCAATCATTTTAATAGTTTTTCGTACAGCATTTGGAATCCACAAAACAATTCAATGCAACCAACTGCAAGCTGGTGGAAACATGAGATTTTCGACCTATCCTATTTAGCTGCAAATCAAGCTAATGTGAAAATCCGTTTTAAGCTCAAAGACCCCAATAATAATGGAAGTGAAAGCAATTATGGATGGCTTTTGGATAATATAAAAGTGACGGCAAGCTATGGAGAAACCATTCCTCCAACAATAACTCTAACCCAAACTCCGCCGGCAACTATGACTACAGCCGATTCTATAACCGTTTCGGCAAATGTGCAGGACGCATCCGG
>JAFGWF010000277.1 GCA_016937295.1 Bacteroidales bacterium | reverse complement strand
GAAACGTATGAAATTCCGTTGGTGGCCCTGCGTGAATCTTTGGTCAATGCCTTAATTCACAGAGATTACATTAATCAAGGACGGGATGTCAAGGTGGGAGTATATGATGACATCGTAAACATTGTATCTCCGGGCAGTTTACCGAGTAACATTACCATTGAAGATATTTTTAACGGACGCAGCGAAGCACGAAACCGGGTAATTGCCCATATTTTTAAAGAATTGGGCCTGATTGAACAATGGGGAAGCGGGATAAACCGGATTATTAATGCCTGCAAGGAACAGGGTTTACCGGCTCCTAAAATTGAAGAGAAGAACGATTTTTTTGATGTGGAACTCATTCGTCCGCGACCGGTTACGGACGATTATGAGCCATTAGCGGACGGAAAACCGTCGGAAAAAACTCCTGCTGCGGACGATTACGGACAATTGCGGACGATTACGGACGATTATGGACGGTTAGAAGACCATGAAAAGCAAATACTCTTGTATCTATTGAGCAATAAATCAATTACAAGAAAAACAGCGGTTGAGTTACTGAACTTACAAAAAACAAAGGTACATGAGATTTTAGCGGGATTATCAGATAAAAAACTTATCGAAAAACACGGTCAAGGCAGAAGTACATTCTACACTATCGCAAAGGAGGGCAAGGAATGAGTGAATGGAAAGAATTTCAATTAGGGGAACTGTACAACGTTTCTTCCGGGCTCTCAAAGGCAGCAGATCAATTTGGCTTTGGGAATACATTCATCAGTTTCAAAGATGTTTTCAATAATTACTTTTTACCTGAGAATCCCGAAGGATTGGTTAATTCAAATGAAAAGGAGCAAACAAGTTGTTCAGTAAAAGCTGGAGATATACTTTTAACGCGAACAAGTGAAACAAGCGATGAAGTTGGAATGTCTTCAGTTGCCTTGAAAGATTATGAGAAATCGACCTTTAATGGTTTCTGTAAACGACTTCGGATTAAGAAAGATGCTCCAATAAAAGTCTCATCATTGTATATTGGTTATTTATTGAGAACTAGGTTCTTCAGAAAATCTGTGGCGAATTTTGCAACGATGACAACCAGGGCGAGCTTAAACTCAGAATCTATAAAAAGCATACCGTTATTATTTCCGTCTTTTTCACTCCAGGAAGAAATTGGCAAAACCTTGCACAGCTTGGACAAAAAGATTAATCTTTTAAAGCAGCAAAACCAAACCCTGGAGGAGCTGGCGCAAACCCTGTTTAAGCGTTGGTTTGTCGAGTTTGAATTTCCCAATGAAAATGGGGAGCCCTACAACAGCTCCAACGGTAAAATGGTTGAAAGTGAATTGGGCGAAATTCCGGTGGGGTGGAGAGTTGGAAAATATGAGGAAATTGTAAAAATTAGTTCCGGGAAGAGTATCAAAAGGGATGAATTCATAGAAAACGGACAATATGAAGTACTTGGTGCAAATGGACGTCTCGGTTTTACAAATAAATTTCTAGTAAATGATAAAATAATTATAACAGGGCGAGTTGGGACGCTTGGCACAGTTTATATTGTAACAAAACCAGTTTGGCTATCAGATAATGTTTTGATTTCAAAACCTGTTCGTGATGATTATTTTTATTTTTCCTATTTTGTAATTAAGAGGTTTAGTTTCAGTTCTTTGAATAGTGGGAGTACGCAACCTCTAATAACCCAAACAGATTTGAAGAATGTAACAATCTTAGTCCCAGACGAACAGTCCTTGGACCTTTTCCAAAATTCAGTCAATGGATTATTTGAAAAAATATTTCAGAATATTGAAGAAATCCAAACCCTTACACAGTTGCGAGACACTTTGTTGCCAAAGTTGATGAGCGGGGAGTTGTGGGTAAATCTATGAAAGGAGGTTTTTATGAAATTAAAAATTTTACCATCCATACTGATTTTTTTAAGTGCCTATTCTCCACTGTCAATAATCTTTCTAATACAAGATTTTAATTGGCAATCAAAAGCGGTTGAACATCCTACTATTGTTTATCCAATATTAGGAGTCTCCATTCTATCGGTAATTTTGATTTGGATAGCAGTTAAGTTTGTTAAGGTTTCAACACCACCTGTTAAAGTAGTTTCTGTTTCAAATAAATCTGGAGAACTAATAAATTATAGCATTCCTTACATGATTTCATTCTTTGTGATGGATTTGTCACAGACTAAGCTTTTAATAAGTTTCGGGTTCTTTATGTTCATAATGTATGTTCTGACCCTAAAGACACACAACATATTCATAAACCCAATATTAGCAGTGATTGGATACAATATTTATGATGTGAAATTTGACAAGAATGGTAGAGAATTACAGGCATATTTTCTTATTAAAGGAGAAAGGTTAAAGAAGACCGAAACTTGTCGGATTGTGGAATTATCTGAGCATCTTTATTTAGTAACCGATCGTAACCCTAATTTGTAATATGGAAGAATTAATTGAAAAATTTGAGCAAGTAAAAACTGTCAGCTGGAATGAAGCTATTGTTTCTTTTTATATTGTTAAAAGAAAGTTGGTAAATAGGGAAGCAAAGTATGAAATTCTTCAAGTGAACATCGATGAGAATTTAAGGAAGAAATTAAGAAAGGTAGCTTCTGATAAAGTAATTGCCTCTAATCAGGCCATTGAGTATGATTTCAACACTAGCGATCTAGATGATAACGTTTTGGGAATTGCAACTGACGAAACTGATTTACAACAACTTATTGAGAGCATTAATGATGAAGAATCCCCTGAAACTGCTGCAACTTATGAAGATTTGCTCGGTTCATGGATTTATATCGCTCGGTTAGAAAAAGAGGGACAGATACTATATTCTGTGCGACGAGTCTCTGAAGGTTGGACTGCAAAAAAAGTTTTTCAACTAATTAATATGATTTTTGACAATAATATGTTGGTTGACTTGGAGCAAAAAGAGATATTCCGAATAGACGGGAAAGTGGATTTCTTTTCATTTGAAGGAGTGATATTTATCGCTGATAAAAAGAATTTTGAAACTGCGCTTAACTTTCGTGAAGGAATGGAACGGAATAGAGATGCCATTGTTCAGGAGTTTAGAGAAACAAACTTATTTGTTGATGCTGATGAGATTTCCAATTTAGTCGGAAACAATATCAAACGCCTTAGAAAGTTATCTCAAGTTAAGAAAGCGGGTTATTACAAAGAACAGGCTTTTCTGCAAGGGCTAAAACAAGTTAATGAAGTAGAAGATTGGGGTATTCAATATGCCGAAGATGGGAAACTTATCGTAACAGAAGAAGACATTGATATTGTTTTGAAAGTATTAAATAATGACCGTTTAACCTCGAAAATTAATCAAGAGAATTTTGATGTTGATGTAAAGCATAAACTTGGTGGAAATTGAAGATTTATCTTTTCATACAAGCAAAGAATACATACTGAATTATCAAGTATAATATGACCAAACTAACCGAAAACGATATCGAACATTGGGCTATCGAAGAACTCGAAAACCTGGGATGGAAATACCTGAATGGCGCCATAATCGCTCCCGATGGTGCACACCCGGAGCGGAATTCGTTTGGTGATGTTGTGTTAAAAGGACGTTTGCAGGAAACCATTGCACGGAACAATCCGGATATTCCGTTTGAAGCACAGCAGGAAGCTATGAAAATTGTGGAGCGTGTAGCTTCGCCCGAGCTCATGGTCAACAACCTCCGGTTTCATGAGTTGCTTACCGAGGGAGTTCCGGTTGAATATCGCAAAAACGGTATCCAGCGTGGCGACCGGGTGCAGTTGGTCAATTTCGAAAACCCCGGTCAAAACGATTTCCTGGTGGTCAACCAGTTTACCATTATTGAAAACAACAATAACAAACGCCCCGATCTCATCTTGTTTGTCAACGGACTGCCCCTGGTCATTTTTGAACTAAAAAATGCGGTGGATGAAAATGCCACCCTACATTCGGCCTACAAACAAATTCAAACCTACAAGGACACTATTCCAAGCCTGTTTACCTACAATACCTTTTGTGTTTTGTCGGATGGCGCCGATGCCAAAGCCGGTTCCTTGTCCGCTGGATTTTCGCGTTACCTGGCCTGGAAAACCAGCGATGGCATGACCGAAGCCTCACCGCTCTCCAGCCAATTGGAGGTGCTTATTTCAGGACTGCTCAATCCGGCGGTCCTGCTGGATTATATCCGTCATTTTATAGTTTTTGAAGAATCAAAGCATGTTGATGCCAAAGGGATCGCCACCATTCAAACCGTTAAGAAAGTAGCAGCTTATCACCAGTATTACGCGGTAAATAAAGCTATTGACTCTGTAAAAAGAGCCTCCGGAACAAAAGGAGACCGAAAAGGCGGCGTGGTTTGGCATACACAAGGAAGCGGCAAGTCGCTGTCGATGGTATTTTTCAGTGGCAAACTGGTGCTTCAGCTCAATAATCCAACCGTCTTGGTCATTACCGACCGCAACGACTTGGACGACCAGTTATTCGATACCTTTGCCTCTTCAAAACAATTGCTCCGCCAGGTTCCGGTACAGGCCGCAAGCCGGGAGCACCTGAAAGAACTACTGAGAGTAGCTTCCGGTGGAATCGTATTTGCAACCATCCAGAAATTTCAGACGGAAAATGGAACAAACGTGTACGAGCAACTGTCCGACCG
>JAFGWF010000276.1 GCA_016937295.1 Bacteroidales bacterium | reverse complement strand
ATTTTGTTTACCGCCGTAATATGATGTAGGCGTTTTAAGTTGTTCCATCAATTTAATAATTTAATACATTTGTAATCTCTCAACACACAAAAAAATGCGAGTAATGCAACTAAAGGTCTAATGCCCTCGGTGTGCGCTTACCCGCATTTTTTGTTAGTATGTGTTGAGAGACTACTAACGCCGGGGGCTTATTTTACCCCCTTTTTATAATCTAAACGGTGATGCTTGCAATAAACATTTCAAAAGCAGCCACGTGCTTGGCGGCATCTGTAGTTGCTATGAAATGCATATTTTTATAACCATTTGACAGTGATATATTACCCAATCTCACAACTTTTGGCACATCAATAGTACCTTGTTCTACTACCTGCTGTTCGATAATAGTTTCATCCACTTCGCACATAACTTGTTGAACTACATTATCGGAAGTAGTCGATGTAATACCATATTTAATATTCCCTTCAATTGCCTCATAACGTTGAGTTACGACCTTGTTTTGCTGTGTAAAATCCATAATATTCTGTTTTTTAAATTATTAATTAACGGTGTAAAACTCCATTGATATAAATGCCAGACGACGTTACTTTAAATGTTTTCGTGCCTTTTTTTATTGATAAATTACCACTGGCATTGTGAACATAATCGGTAGCACTATTTATAAAATTGAAACCATCTATTCCGATCTCCTGATAAGCAATCATTGCCTCAGCTTTAATTATTTGGCCAGCTGCAATACTTGCCGTTACAAAACAACTATCACCATTAATGGTTACCTCAACTTGCATAAGATAAGTACCGACTGTCATTTCCGATAATTTAGAAATTGTGCGAGAGCCTGATTTATAAACAGTAACACCTTCCTCATAAGATGTCAGCGAATAATTAGCAAGTTCAATCAGCTTGCCACTTGTCACTTCTTTCAATGAAATTTTTACAGAACAAGAAGTGAAAGATAACGGTTGTCTAGTAGCCGCTAAATTATAATAGACTTCGGGCGTTGATATAGTATAATTTTTAGCGTCAGAAATAACTACTTGTTCGGGCGCATAAAGTACTGCTGAACCTACAGAAGACAAACTTACTGAACGTGCTAAATAGGTAGTTGAAATTAGTCCAGTTGTGGCAATACTTAACTCCGACATCACATTTTTAGGAGTAAATAAAATCTTTGGTTCATTCAAAGAGTTATAAATAACAATCGAATTTGATATCCCATTAATTTCAACACGAGCTCCTGCAGCCTGGGTTTGCAAAACCTTTGCAACCATATTTTCCACATCGATGTTTTCTGCCTTTAATAGTGGCTTGCCATCTTTAATGGTAAAAGCGGCTATTTGCGTACCGTCGTTGGCTTTGAAAAATGTATTATCAGCAGTTAATGATATCATGCGGTTAATAATATCAATACCCGTTGGGAGCATCGCTTTTCCTGCTTCATAAACATACGGGTTTTCGATCGTATGACCGGCTGCACTCTCAGCGTACTCACCATCAATATTACTATCAAAAATAGGATACCAGGTGATACCATCTTCCGAAACTTCTACTTTATTATCATGATAAGACCTGTAATCAACATAGTAATGCCACATTTTAATTTCACGCAAAGCATAAATTGAACCCAAGTCAATTTCAACATAAACTCTTTCTGCAAGAGTTGTATAGGTATGCAATATCAATAAACCATCAGTTACTCTTGCAGGAGCATCCAACGCAACTATTGTCCCATCAGATGCCTTATGGCATATAGCCGACTTACCTAAGGCAACATTTACATTATTTGTATCGATGGCTTGCAATTCAACCCAATCAGAGTATGAATTAGCAGTACTTCCATTCAAATAGTTCCGGAAATATCTCACTTTATTAAGCCTCCCACGGTTCTGATTCACGCTATCGTAAAGCTTTAAAGACAGACTTTCGGCTGTTTGCTCAATTGCTGTCATTTGCTGGCTAATAGCCACATTGTTGGCATCATAAGCCGTCTGTGCAACCTTGCTGCTGATACTATTGCTTAACTGAATTATTTCACTATCATATACCATTTTTTCAATAAACTGTGTATCGGCATAGGTTTTGGCGTTGAATTCTGCCGTGTCTATATTGGCCTGAACATCTTCGGGGGCGGGAGTCCAGTCGGTGGCTTTGTTTCCATATTCCACCTTAAATGAGCTGTATTTCACCAGGCCTCCGTAAAATTCAACCACACCTTGCGAAGACGAACCTCCAAATAGACAACCGAGCGGGAAATATATAAAATATTGTTTCCAAATCAAGGATGTAATCAAAGATTCTGATTTCACATAGCCTGTCGTCCCGGAGAAACACGCAAAATTACACGACGTTCCAGATGCTAATTTTGCATAAAAAGAAATCAATGTTGGTGCGGTTGTCTGCGGGATAACAAATCGAACCCCGTAATAATTAGTAGGGTTCGCATACACAACATTTCCTCGGAAGGTTTCGGACTGAAGGCTTCCAAAATTACCAACATAGTTTGGTAAAATATTTCCGTTTATTTTATCAAAATCAGCAGTTCCAATTGCGATATTTACGCCTCCTATTTTAACCGCCGCAACCTTAGCCGCAGCATCCACAGCAGCCGCAGCAATAGCCGCCGCCTGTGCCGCATTAACCTCTGTCTGCGTAACCTTACTACTAATCTGATCAGCTTGCACTACCAATACAGCCTCAGTATCCGTAACACGATCCGTAAGGCTATCAACGGTAGATTGGGTCGCTCTTAATTGTATCTCCGACTCATTGGCCTGTATCAATGTATGCAGGTTCTGATCTCCACCGGCTGTCTCAACAATGAATTCTGCAGCTTTGAAAATGTTTCCTTCAGGAGATATCCGAGTAACCAATTTACCTGCCAAAGTAAAACCATTAATGCCCTTGTATTGCTCAATTTTCGGGTCACCATAAGAACTGATCAGAATGGCTGATTGACGTGCCGCATTCGTGCGATGTCCGAGCTGCACAATCTCATCACCCTTGGCAGGGATTCCAACACCATCCGCATCGAGCTTCGATAGTTCGATATAGTCGATGCCGATTGCCGTTACCAGTCGCCAGTATCTTTTTTGGGTAAGACCGTCGAACTGCTGACAAATAGCCTGATCGTTCGCCTGGAACAAATTCACGACCGCACCATTGTCCTGGTTAAAATAGCATTTATAAGTATTCGCCAAAACTTCAACTCTTGTGCAAGTCATGGAGGCGGGCGTTAACAAGATCTGTCCGCCTACCGATTGGATCTGCTGGATTGTGAGTTGAAACACATCCATATTTTTACGCACAACCAGGCTATCGACTTCAAGATCCCAGTTACCCGCATTGTTTTGCAAACGAAAACCCGAACCCAAAAACCCAGAGCCAAAGACTTCCGATTGCATTTTACTTAAGATGGTCAGCTGATCGATGCTTGCCTCGTTGGCCGTAAATCCGTTCTCAGCCACAATAGGCTGTTGGGCACTCAAGCCCTTCGCAAAATCGATGTGTTCGTTGGCCGTGTCGGGTGCGTTTTTAAACAAAAATACATCTTTCAGGTTCAGATTGTTTTTCAAAACAGAAGAATAAGCACCTGAAATCAACTCGGAGCGCAAGCTCGCAATGGTCTCGGAAAAACTTTTTCCGGTTACATTATTACTGAGTTCGATAACAGGCGCTTTGGGTTTGTTTACAAATTCTTTAACGCTGGTAATTCGGATCAGGATAGGATCGTTTAAAAACTGATTGTCAGAAAAACTAACCAAATTACCCAGGTTAATCCGGCTCGAGATCGTTGCCCAATTCTTAGTGGCATATACTTCATCCAATGTTCCGGCAAAGGAGTATCGGGGCTTTTCGGCATCCTGCAACAATGCCAAAGCTTCATCAAGTAATTCAAGCTCTGCAGCATCAATATAACTTTGTGGCAGCATTACATTAAACACAACATATTTATCGCCTATGGCAGGGATATCGGGGTCGACAGGGTAAATAAGACCATTCACCTCTTTAGGCACGAGCTTAAATTCGCGGGTAAGATGAACATACTCCACTTCAAATTCAAGTCCGGCCAGATTCCCATCCTGAAACACAACGGTCATGGTTGTGCCTGCAACCATGTATTGTGCAAAATCCAGATCAGCGGGAATTGATGAATCATAAAAATTATAGAAATTCTTTGCAATATCAACAGCTACAACCTGAGAGACAGTTCCCACCCTCTTAGGGTAAATGTAACTGAGATCCGCACTCTCTTCAACCCGGCGGCCTGTTAAATTCAAACGCTCGAGATAAAGTCCAAAAGCATCAGTAAGATAGGTAATTCCATTAAAAGCCTGTTGCATTGAAACAGGAAGGCGCAATGTATTTGCGCGATAGGCTGTATTGTCAATGTTTCTATCGGAAGTAATTACATAAAGTCGATTGATCACTTTGGAATCATCCACATTTATGCGGCCAAGACCAGGCTTAAAACCCATATTTTTCCCGTAGGAAAGTGGCAGAGCTGTATCGGTTCTTTCAACCTTATGCAAGTGGATTATTTTGCCTATAATCTCAAACTCGGTATTAAAAGCCTCCGATATCTTACTCAGGGCAGAGTCGCAAAATTCATTACTAAAACTGATCAATTGTTCACCAGCGATAATACAATCTCCGGTAGCCCATCCACTATCGTTGGCATTTAAATTATCAACGATTAGTTGCAAAAAATTGATGGGTTGAAATACAAGCGGAAAATCCAACTCGAAGTTGGTATTATTTGATCCTACAAAAAATTTCATCTTTACATCGCGCAAAATAGCGGAGTAAGGCTCCAATTTAATGGTATAATTAAAATCTCGAGTATGGTTCTTTTTGAAATTATCCGGCTTCCGGAGCAAATAACGTTCACCATTAAAATCGGTGTAAGTACCAGGAACAATATCGATGTATTCAGGGAGTGAAAAATATAAATACAGCGCATGTTCTCCCATAATTTCGCGAATGCGATAAGAGCGATCTTCAACTTCAACTTGCAATAAGACAGAATCGTCGGGGCTGTATAGTGTTATCATAGTTCAATGAGAATAAGGTTAAACTTTAATTTGATTCGGGTACCGAAGGCCATTTCTTTTGAAAAGTCATCCATCCGTTTGTAATAGCAGTTTATTACTTCCGTTGTGGGTAATTCAATATCTAATGCCTGAGTAATCGTGAGCTGATTAAATAGTGCGTTGTAATTGCTGTAGAATTCCGATAAGCTATCGGCCAGCATCGTGCAGGCTATTGTTATCTGTCGGCCTGCTTTCTTGGGGATAAAATCCAGATCGGTTAGTATGCCGGTTCTGCGCTCAAAATTCAAAGCAAGCCCTGCCTTGGGCGAGCGAATGCGAAGAGCTGAGCTATACACATCCTGTATCACAATGCCAAATCTGGACAAATCGAGTCCGTTTAGTTTTATCCTGGATAAATTGGGGCGTGTGGTGACGGGTAGAAGTGTGGCATTGTAAATGGCCAAGGGGTCGTCCATCATAAATTCCACGGTAACAAATCCCGACTTCTTGCCCGACTTCGCTAAACCTCCCGAATGTTTGTAATCGGAAATTTCTTTAAAACGAAGGGAAAAGGTCTTATCAAACTCCCGGACATAAATCTGACGGTAACCGGGTTGAAACAACAGCGTTGCAAAGCTGGTTAATCGTGCCTTAAACGTCGTTGCATCGGCAGCGGTCAGGTAAAATTTCACACTTAGTTTTTTGGCTTCGAAAAAGACCTCGCTTAAATCAACATCCAAACCATCCTCCTCAAACCAATCGTTGGTCAGTGGTTCTTTCCGCTCCGGAAAAACCAAAAAACCATTATCCCCACCCTTGACAATAAACATGCCCATTGTTGAGATATCCGTCCCGTCAATTATTACAGCTCCTATCATGTCTTTAGTTTTATACCTCGTGTGTTCATATCTTCCAGCGCATTTTTCACGTCAACCAGATGTATATTGTAAGATGTATTCTCTACCAACGAGTCCAATTGACTGCTAATTAACTTCCGGTAGCTGGATGCTTCGCGATGGTAAAACATCGCTTCAATCCCACCGTTACGCATATCCGCTACATTTCTACTAATAGCCAATATCCGACCCGAAAGTTCATCTATGCTGTCCTGCGATGCTTGCGCCAGGGCTTTGCTTGTGCCGGAGCGGGTTTCTTCGCTATTGGGTTGGTATGCATCATAACCCTCTGCTCTTAGACCGTCACGGGCGGCTTCCATTGCTGCAATATATTCCGGCAGTTTTTTTGCGTACACATCATTAAACCACTTAATATCATCAACAATGTCACCGTCGCCACCTTCTTTCATACTTGCTTTCATACGCTCTTGAAGCTCTTTAAATAATTCTTCAAAAGCAGCGGCAAAAATAATCTGAGAAACAATGTCTTCAATAATCTTGGTCATACTGCCGTGGAAGTCATCCATAGCAGCATATACATCACCATTGCGGAAGGCATTCACCAAGGCATTGGATAAATTAGTGCCAATGTCTCCCGCTAAATCTTTGAAAGTCTGTAGCATCTGATCTTCCGCTTCTTTAGCCTTGTCTTTTATTTCCTGCCAATTGTCAACCATAGCTTTGGTAGCAGCATCCAATTTGGCATAGTCGGCAAGAATTGCAGGATTAAGGTCAAAAGTATCTTTATCGTAAATTTCGCCGTATTGTTTTTTTAAACTAGCGAAAACGGGGACGGTCTTTTTTGTAAAAAGGCCAACCAAACCACCGACCAAACCACCAACCACGGCTCCAATCACATTCCCAACTCCGGGAATAATTGTACCAAGCGCAGCTCCGGCAACGGCTCCTGTCACAACATTTTTACCACTCGTTTTTTTCTTGGTGCCGGTTTGTACCTGACCATTTTCGAGAGCTGCAGCCGATGCCTGGAGCTGAGTCATGGCCTCGCCATATTGCTTGGCTCCGGCTATTGCGCGAGCATAGGGATTTTCAATACCAAATAAATTTGATTCCTGGTAAGCATTCAGCTCGATAGCTGCCAATCGTGCCTGGTGTGCAGCTGCAGCAATGGCAGCATTCCATTCTTCCTGCTTTCGTTTATTTTCCTCTATTTGCCCTGAAATCATGGTGTAAATAGACATTATTGCAGCGGCTCCGGCTTCAATTTTATCACCGGTACTCATTTCCTCACCTGAAAATGATTTTTGCAATGTTTCCAGATTCTTTGTTTGCGATGCTATTATATCACCAAAATCACCACCTATAGCAGAACCAATTGAACTTATTGCACTTCTAAGACTATTGGCTATTTCATTGAATTTATCTGTAGGAAGGTTTTCAATCTCAACGCCAAGTTCCTTCAGCTTTTGAATAAGTAATTCAATTTGTTGGGCATTATCACCTCCGGCCAATTGAATTTCATGTTCTTTTTCAAGTTGCTTTTGAATAGCTGTTACTTGTAATTTTAAAATAGCTGCACGCTTATCTGTTTCCCATTTTAAACCGCGGTTCGAAATTTCTTGTTTACGAAGATCAATTTCCTCTTCAAATGCCAAAGTTTCAAGCTGAGCCTCTGCATAGAGGATAATTCTTTCTTTCTGGTGTTTTTTCTCCAGGAGCGCACTCGCTTTTTCAAGCTGTGCCTTGGAAATGATGCTTTCTTTTAATTTCTTAAGTTGCTCAGCGTAGTATCTGTCTACATCTGCCAACTGGTTATCCAGGGCCGTGCGGAATCTTGTATCCACTTCGTCCCAGACCTTGGCTATTTCATAAGCAGCCGCATCGTTGATGGCTTTATTCGCAGCCGTGTACTTGGCCGTCTCCGAATTTTCCAAAGTATCCAACTGCTTACGCTGCACGGTGGCGGGTGTGCCGGTGGCTTTTTCAAGCTCGGTCAGTTCCAGGCGTTTTTCCCGGATAATGTTCATCCTTTTTTCGTAGTCGGCTTTTACTTCAGCTAACTTTTTCTCCGCTCCATCCTGCATGGCCGCAATGGTGGCCGCTGCTATTTGTTCCTCTGTTTCGATGGCCATTTTGCGAAGTTTTTCGGCTGCCTTGGCTTTCTCCGACTCAATTTTCTTTTCTTCTTTCTTTGAAAAATCCCAATTCTTAAGCCTGGCATCGGCTTCATTGAATTTTGCTAATTCTGCATTCCAATCTTGCGAACCGGCATCCGTATCTTTCATCGAGTCAAGAGCCGCTTGTGCATCTTTCTTTTGTTTTTCCCAATATTCTTTTGTAAAATCAACAATGATGTCAGCGCTTGATAAACCTCCTTTTTTAAGAATATCCAAGGAGTTCTGTGTGGCTTTTACCGAACCATCCACAAACAGATTGAACTCCGCTAATATTTTCTTCTCATCTTCCCTGATCTTATCAGCAGCATCCACCGCGCTGTTATTTCTCAAGACCCGTTTGCCGTCTCGGTCATACCACGAACTGGCACTGGTTGCTTTGTCATAAATCGTCGGGTTTTTCTCCCGATCATCGGCCTCCATAGCGGACTTGATGTATTCTTTGTATTTTTCTGCGGCCAGTTGCATGTTGGCAATGGCAATGGCACGTTGCTTAGTTCCATCTACAAAAGCGGTAGTGCCGGAAGTGCTGAATAATTGTTCCGCATCGTTCACATCGTTCACCGAAACGCCCAGTTTATCAAAGGCTTTTTTGTTTTTAGATACAAATTTTTCCTGATCATCAATGTTTTTGTTCAGGGACTGGAATTCTTTCTTCAGGCGTTCAAATGAAACCAGTGTATCGGTCATGCTATCGGCAACCGAGTCATTGAATTTCTTGCTTTCCTCAGCGGCTTTTCGACTGCTGGTAACATAGCGGTCAATCAGAAAGATCGCTGCCGTAATGGCGACCGACAAACCCAGTGTTAAGGTTGCCATCAGAGCCTTTGCCGCTAAATTGGAGATACCCAAAGTAGTGGCGACTTTCATATTCGCAAGCGCCCAAAGCTCCTTGACTTTTACAAGGGTTGTAATGCGGAAGGCAGAAGTTGAGTGCAGGGTATTGCCGATCTGCTGCAATCCGATGGTGATTGCCATCAGCGATTGCACGCGGGTCTGGATCTCCTGCATTTTTTCACTGTCGTTGTTAAACAGTCCCATCGCTCCGGCTCCTGCCGTCAAAGCTCCCGACAAGGCATTGATGCCGGATATAAACCCGGCCATTTGGGTTCCTCCGGTGCTTAAGGCTTTTTGTTTAGCTGTAAGTTCTTTGTAGGCGGTTCCAAGTACTCCGAGCCTTTGCTCCAATTCTTTGTATTGCGCGCTTTCCTGCTGACCGGCCATTTTGAGGGCAGCCATTTCGTTGCGTGTGTTTCGAAGTTCCGTTTCAAGATTGGCGGTTTTTGCAGTGAATTTTGTTGTTTGATTCTCCAGGGAAATAAGCGCGTCCTCTTCGCCCTTTAGCTCTGATTTCATTTCGCGCACAATCCCAAGCAGTCGTTTGCGTTCGGCATAAACAGCCGGGTCTTGCGTGCCTACGTTCGCTTTTTTGAAAGCTGCGGCCAGTGGCTCCAGTTCGGCTTTGAGTTGCTGAATAACCTGTTTTTGTATCGCAATGCTTTCAGCAACTTCCTCCTTGGCGGTTTGGGCAGCCTTGCCAACATCAGACATGCCGCGAGAAGCCTTCGCAGACTCCTCGTCAACATTCTGACGCATTCTGATTTCTATTTCTACGGGATCAAAGCTCATGGTTTCGTTTTCCTAATATTTTGTCTAATTCTTCTTTACTGCTTACCACTGGAGCTGGTGGAGCTCCTTTAATGTATTTTGGTGCATCAGCACTTTCCATCAAAAGATTAATCCAGGCGTTGTTCCAAAGAACTTGATTACGTGTGTAACCTCTTTCTGCCATTATTCTCCCTAATACTCCCCACGGGCTATGCAGGCCATCCATGTAGCCTGTTACCTCCCGCTTACTTCCTGACCCGGATTCGGATTCGTCATCATCTGTGTCTGCTGACAATAGAATGCGGTAATACTCATAAAATCCATAACGGAATTCAGTTCTTTGATGCGTACAAACATCTCAAGCAACTGAAGGGTGTCGAATTTCCAGAGCAACAATTTGGTGAGTATTTTGGTGAAGAAACGGATCTTCCACTTGCCATTTAAAACGGCTATGGCCATGCATTGGCAAATAGGTTCGATGCTTGCTTCCAACTGACTAAACTCGGCCAGCATCAGCGACTCCTCCAGCTTGTGTTCAACCACTACGCGGGAAATCTCCAGTATACTGCCCGGACGCAAAGGGCGAACATTGATGCGGTTAAGCCGAAACATGCGTAAATAGCCAGGGGCAGGCAAAATGAATCGCACGCCCCTGTCTAAGATTGTTTCGGCGGCTCGTTTCCGTGCATCCTCCATAACTACCAGATTACATCCACATCCCAGTCCGAAGCAGCTACCAGTGCTTTGAACTTGAAAGGGAATTTAGATACACCACCAAAACCTACGCTCAAGTTCAGATTTACAAAGCCTTTAGCGTTTGGTATAATGATTTCACCACCACTTTTCAGGGTGATTTTAATCGCTTTATTCATCACGATTTTCTTGGCTGATCTGTGGAAAGTGAAGTCAGGATCAACTCCTTCTTTTGTGCCACCAAGGAGCGTTATTAACTCATCATACGATGCTTTAATAAACGAGCCTTTCAAGGTCAAGCCTTTGCCAACGATATCGTAATCCTCAGCAGCATCGTTTTCATGAGAGAATACTTCACTCTCCTCGGGATCTTCATCAACCAACGATACTTCATCATCGCGTAAGGTTAAGGGTTGAGCTACCCATACAGCTGCAGCAAGTGCAGCTGCAGATACAATTGGAGGAGCAAACGATATGCTTGCTACCCGTGCTTTTAATAAAATGTTTTCTGCCATCTTTTCTAAATTTAGATTATTTAATGAATTTGATTATCACACCAATTACCAGCAATATCAAAGCGATACCACCAAGAATGGTAAGGAATTTCTGTACCCCTGTTTGCTCGTACACAATTTTTTCAACTTCAACCGGATACGGTTTATCCTGGTAAACTAAACTATCAGTTGCAGGGGTGAAAATAGTATCGTGAATTGTTTGTGTAGAATAGTTTAATGTGCCTGTTTTCTGATTGAAATCAGTTGTAGTGTTAACACGCTTGCTTTTCAACTCGTGCAGCTCTTTCATTTGCACCTGGTTCAAACTGTCGCACTCGAACAATGCGGTGAGCGCGGAGCTATCGGCAGGTATTGCAACTGGAACCAAACGTTCACGAACCACGATCTTAGTTTGAACCGGTACTTCTTTTAGAAGTTTACCCGAAGTTCGACAACTCATTAACGAGATTAAAAACAGTAAAAAGATCAATTTTTTCATGCGTTATAGCTTTTCATTTTAGAAATTTTAATATTTAACTGATCGACTTCACTTTTAAGTTTCGAATTTTCGCGACGCATTGCTGACAGTTGTATTTTTAATTCTTCCTGGCCACTTACCAACTCCGAATTTTGCTGTTTAAGCTCAATCAATTCTTTCAGTGTTGAGCTGTATTTGTCAACCAACATGTCAATGTTCGATTGCATATCGCTTAAAAAATCATTGTTGCGTTTCCTTCGCTGTACCCATCGGCTGGCTACCCAACTAATGGCACCTACGGCAGGCGTCAAACCAAATTCTAATATTTCATTTAGTTTCATAGATATTCTTTTCGTTTAAGCCAATTTGTCTCAGCCAGAGTGGTACATTAAAACTTGGACATGATTTAGTATAAAATTGATTGTGTCCTGCAACTTTTACAAACGGAAATCGTTTCACAAAGTCGCGGACATACTTTTTCAAAGCATTAAATTGAGAAATGGTGCGGGTATCTTTCGGCCTCATAAACCGATCGATCCCGCCCACATATACTATATGTCTGGAAACACCATTCACACCCGCAGCACCGTTGGTGATCTCCCAGCTGTCGACTTGATCATCTTCATTGTTCGGGGCGAGTCGTTCAACTCTGCCGTCTAAATGAATCATATCCGTATAGCCAACGCGGGACCAGCCACGCCCTTCAGGTTGAGGCGAAAGATGCCAGCGACGAATATCGTCGCTGGTCACTTTGCGCCCGTCGGGAGTCGCAGTGCAATGGATGATTAGGTATTTCAGTTGTTTGCTCATTGAGGATCAGCCTAAGCTGCAGTAGCTTGACGAATGGCCAATAGACCTTCAACATTCGTTCTCATTGGACGGCCACCGGCACGCATTAAGAATGAATAGATATCGCCGTAATACAAAGGATTGCTTTCAGAATCGAACATAGTAATTTCGCCAAGTGCACGGCAAACACTATTCTCATGCCAAGCCAATGCTGCAGCACAATCGGTTGCGGAACCAGCTGTAGTCCATTCTTTAGCTAAACCGGCACCTGTGTATCTTGCAACACGTGAGCGCATCATGATATTGAAAGTATGTAATTGACCAATCACACCATTTTTAATGTCAACGGCAGAATGGAAAGCAATTGATTCAGCAGCTGTAAGGCTATTGATCAATTGATTGTACATAACAGCATCTACGCCCATGAATCGCCCTGCCATAGGAATATCCTTAGCATTGAATTTACTGGATGCGGCTAATACATCATCTTTGGTAAAAGCCAAACGATTGCCGGTTGCACCTGCTGTATGAGCTAAAACAACAGCTCCGGTTGTTTCGATACTATTAGCAGCCAAAGGCGACCAACGGTAAAGAATATCTTCCGTTACATCCTGGATAAGTTTAGCACGATCTGTGCGAATTACACTGTCGCGCTTGCTATATGAAAGTTCAACAGTATCAGCATTTGGGATACGAATTGGATTGGTTGTAAACTCATCCAATGAGAAGGTAAGATCATTGTCTGTACGAGAACTAACCGCTGCAGGAAATTCGGTACGGTTTTTAACAACACCGGATGCAGCTCCGGCGTTTGGAATGTGAACGGTTTTACCATTCTCTACAAATTCATCGGCATTAAATGCCTTTTGAATCATGGAATTGTCGGCAAATAATCCTTCGACAATTGTAGTCATCCATATTTCTTTTTGGATCGCCATTTTTTAAATGTTTTTTAGTGAATTAAAATCTATTGAGTTTGAACTGATATAAATCGGGAGAGCAAAACGCTACATTTTTGGCTCAGTGCCAAAGCGTTTTTTAAACTTCTCTTTGTAGAGTTCCGGATACTTGTCGTGCAACAAAGTCAATTTGTTTTCTTTGTCTATTTCGGCCCATTCTTTCTTGGTAAAATCAGCCAACTCAACATTATCGATTTGCGTTTCGGAATCGATGCGACCGGTTATACTTTTTCGCTTTGGTAGGTTATTGAGCATCTTTTCTGCTTTGGCAAAATCAAGATCAAAAAGTTCTAAAACGCTCATTTTACCATCCGCATTCAAGCGACCATCCAATACAGCAGCATCAGTCAATGCGATAGCTTTATCAGTTTTAGCTTTTTTCTCAGCAATATCAATTGCGTCAATGCGTGATATCAGGGTATCGTTTTCCTTTTTGATCCGGGAGTTATCACCTTCCAGTCTTCGTTTATCTGCTAAAAGCAAATTAACTGCAGCCATACGTGCAGCTTCATCTGCATTGTCGGCGAGATTTAAAATCTTGTTTAATTCATTCATTTGTATAAATATTTGGGTGGATTTATCCATGAGTTGTAACACTGCAGCTTTATCTTCTAAATTGATAGGTGCATTGTGTTCGTCTAACAAGCGAAAGGCATTGTGATTGCCTCCTATGGGAACTATAGAAGCTTCACGCATGCGGCATTTAATAACAGTACTGAATTCCTGTCCTTCAATTTTTAAGGCTGGATCATCAGAAAATATCATCTCAACCAATCCGGAACTTGCCATTTTAATGAAACCACGTTCAACCTTTCCAATTAGGCGTTGAACACGTTTGTCCGGATCTTCATAGTCAAATTCGGCATCGGCTAATATTTGTTTGTTTTCAATGCGAATATTAACCCAGCGGCCAATAGGGAGCCACTCATCATCGTGTAGTCCCAACATGACGGGATTGCGACGAAATTGAGTTAATTCAACGCCCTCAACCAACACTCGTAAACCAAAAACAAGGACGCTTTCGTCGAGTAAAATAAAAGTGATAGGATTCTTGCTCATTCGTTTTTTTTGAAACGAAATAACAAAGGCTAACTACGTAATCCAAAAAGTGTTACAAGGCTTGATTAAACTCTTCCAAGAATTACATCGAAGCTTGTAAATTAAGAGGTGCTCAGGTAGTTTCGCTTTTAAAAAAGCGATATGGCAGGTTTAACAAATCAACAAAAAAGAGAATGGGCAGAACAGCTTATCACTCAGCAAGGTCTATCACAAAAGGAAGCTGCTGAAAAAGTAGGCGTTTCGACCGTAACCCTAAACAAGTGGTACGCAAAGTATAAGTGGGAAGATCTGAAACAGTCGATGCTTGTGACCAGGCAAATGCAGCTCAAGCGCTTGTATATGCAGATGGATGAATTGAACTCGGCCATTATGAATAGGGAAAAAGGCAAAAGATTTGCCGACAGCAAAGAAGCCGATACCCTGAGCAAGCTGGCCGGAACCATCAAGACCATGGAGACCGAGGCAAGCATTGCCGATGTGGTGGAAGTCAGCAAGCGTTTCCTCGACTTCCTGCGCGGCTTTTCTCCTGCCAAAGCCATCGAGATTGCAGGCTTATTCGACGACTTTGTAAAACACTTGCTCAAACGATAAGCTATGGCTAAATCAAAAACAACAGATCGCCAGGCTCAGATTGATTGGGATAAGTATTTCGAAAACTTTATCGCCTCGGTTAGTGCCGACAAATCAGAGACCCAGGATCAGCAGAAAAAACGCATTAAGGATTTGGAGAATGATTTCGAAGCCTGGAAACAATACTATTTCCCAAAATACTGCTTTGCACCTGCAGCTCCTTTTCATGTAAAAGCCTCCAGGCGAATTTTAAATAATCCGGAATGGTATGAGAGTCGT
>JAFGWF010000275.1 GCA_016937295.1 Bacteroidales bacterium | reverse complement strand
CGGCGCAGCCACTTTACCCCCCTTTCCACTC
This sequence comes from Bacteroidales bacterium, assembly GCA_016937295.1. Taxonomy (GTDB): domain Bacteria; phylum Bacteroidota; class Bacteroidia; order Bacteroidales; family UBA1556; genus UBA6267. The sequence goes on along the minus strand of JAFGWF010000275.1, from coordinate 8,906 downwards.
TGCACTTTACTGAATAGCAATCACCTCAATCATAAAGAACAAAACCCAATTATCGCATTACCACATTATCGCATTTTACCACCCCTTCCGTCGCTTTCACTCGGTAGAATTTCATAATAAAATTAAATTAACATTATTTAACTCATATTAACAAAAAAAAAAAAATCGCTGTTTGAATTTTTTCTTTAATTTAGCGCTTCATTAATTAACCTAACACATAAAGTCAATGAAATAATAATTAAAATTGAGGAATTTATGGAAGTAATCACCCATTTTTTCTATCCAGTTTACCCGAAAGGAGATTCCGTTTGCAGGGAATTATCTGAGTATTTATATACCTTATGCCACGAAGATTTGCCATCTAAAGGGCATAAAAAAGGCCTCCGAGTGAGCGCCACCTAATCGACTAAAATAAAGTTTAACTAAACCCGAAAGCCGCAGCAAAGATAGACAAAATTGCATTCTATTTCAGAATGAAATGAGACATGGAAATATGCAAACCATGATTAAGAAAACATATTAGCAATGAGAATCGGCTGAGAAAAGGATTTCAGATGAAATGTAAAATATTTTTTTTAATAGTTAACTGCTTTAAAGTTTTAATCTATAATACTTTAGTTTATGAATAAATTTAATATAATATACTCAGTTATCTTTTTAATTTTTGTAAGTGGGTTATTGTCTTGTGTTAAAAAACCAGGTAATAATTCAACTCCTGCATCAAATTATTTAACAATTAACAACCCTCAATATATTAGAGGAACAGGTACTCCAACCTCTTGGGATTCGGATAATGATGCAGATTATAAAGTTAAGATTAAAGTTCAAACACTTGATTCTGAAAATAATGCAATATTGTATAGAAGCTATAGTTTCACTAAAAATTTCACTGGGGCAAGTAATTCTATTGAGGATTTTTCTATAGAAGTACCTGGAAGTGGATATTTTGTTATTCAAGTTGAACTAGTTTATCTTGAATGTACTTGGCCAAGTACAAGTACCTGCATAATTGAAGGGGCTGGAAAAAAAGAGTACTACCAAACTCAAACGTATGCTTCACCATCAGCTTCAAATAGTTATGTTTTTCATTTTAATGACAATCATATTATTTATGAAGATTGTGGTTGTTAATTTATTATTAATCTTTTAATTATACAAATATGAAAAATCTAGTAATTTTTACAGTAATTTTAGTATCAATGTCATTGTTCATTTCATGTTCAAAAAATGAAAATAAAATTGACAATGATGATAATGTAAATTTGCCAAAAAATGCAGTTGCGCAAATTATTGAATACTATCAAGACCAAAATACTTATGATGGTGAAATATTCATGATTCATGATTTTTTACAAACAAAGTATACCAATTCGACACATTTCTCTTTTCAGGGGAAAATGCCGGAAAACACAAACTATTCTTCAATAAGTTTTAACAACTATTCGATTAATATTCAGGATAATTCTTTTTACGCTTCTAGTTCTATTGATTCAATTAATCTCTCTAATCATCTGCAAGATTTTTTTGGAACAGCAAATACAATTCAAATAAATGGACTGCCTTTAATTTCTGATTTTTATGTTCCTTTTCAGGTTACAGTTGATTTTTCAAATGATGAAGATTTTACATTTGTAAAATCTAATGGAATTTCTTTTGATTTGGATGTTGACGAGAATAATCAAAATGAAATAGTTGTAATTTTATTTTATGATGACGATGATGTGCAGCAAGGTGGGACTTATTTGACGAAAATGTATGTTTTAAATTCACAAACACGCTCTTTTACTATTCCTTCTCAAGATTTGAGTTTATTTCCTACAAACCAAAATGATATCACTCTTTATGTAGGTTGTGGTACAAGAGAAATAGTACAATTTGATGGGAAGAGCTTCGATATTGAAGGTATAAACATTACTAGCATTCCGGGCTTAACATTACTCTAAGTAATATAATTGATTTAATTTTTCTGCAATATAAAAAGTGTACCCAAGAATTAGTAAGTAGGTTTATAATGTTTATTACACTATTTCAGTTGGGTACACTATTTCTTTCCTGTTTTAATAAATTAATAAGGTCTTACGAAAACTTATCAGCTTCGTATCGTAATATTAATTACAACAATTGTATTTGAATTATGTCTTTTATTGCTTTTAGTCCACAGAATACCAGATTTCAAATCGGTGAGCATCCCAACCTCAAAAACCGCTTTGTCTGATTGCCTAGAGGTCTATTTAAAAATCTGTGATTATACGTTACATCAAGTAAATCTGTGTTTTATCCCTTAAATTGAAACTGAATTACCGCAACATCCCATTTTACCACCCTTTCCACTCAGCACTTTACTGAATAGCAATCACTTCAATCATAAAGAACAAAGCCCAATTACCGCATTACCACATTATCGCATTACCACATTATCACATTTTACCACCCCTTCCGGCGCAGCCACTGGAAAGAATTTTATAAAAAAATTAAATTAACATTATTTAACGCCAAATAAAAAAAAATCACTGTTTGAATTTTTTCTTTAATTTAGCGCTTCATTAATTAACCTAACACAGAAAGTCAGTGAAATAATAATTAAAATTGAGGAATTTATGGAAGTAATCACCCATTTTTTCTATCTACTTTACCCGAAAGGAGATTCCGTTTGCAGGGAATTACCTGAGTATTTATATACCTTTTGCCACGAAGATTTGCCATCTAAAGGGCATAAAAAAGGCCTCCGAGAAGAGTGCCGCATGGGTTGGTGCTTTAATAGGTTTTATTGGACTAATTGGCGGTTAGATCCAAAATAGACAAGGCTGCAATATTAGCAGTCTTGTCTATTTAATAATGTATTATAATTATTTAATTATAAAATCAATGAGATGTATTTTTTATATTCTGATTTTGATGTTTTTGCTAAAAGTTAATCCAACTTCTTCGCAGATAAACTTGGAAAAGCTTAAACAAAATTTAATAGAAAAATATAAAGATAGGAATAGCACAACGATAAGTTTCTATCGGAAAGGCTATCAAGAAGGTGACTTTCCCATTCTTGATACAATTGTTATTAACTACTCTGGGGGTAAGAAATCAGGCTATAATTTTATATTTCTTTATAATAAATCAATAATTATACAACGTAATGATTCGCTTATAATCCGCTATAAAACTGGAAAATATAATATAAGTAAGTATTCTAAAGCTAATGAAAAATGGATTGAATTAACAAATCTTGGAAATCCATATTTCAATTCTAAAAGTTTTTTTCATGAATTTTCCTCTTGTAGCCTCATCGATAATAATCTCAATGATTCAATGATAATCAGTTTGCAGTATCAGCGAAAAATGAAGGGGTTTAATCGGAATGTTAGCTACACAATTTCATTACGCGATACCTCTATTTTGCATTATAAAATTGGTCAAAAGTATCAAAATGGTAACGGGTCATGGGAATATGAATATACTTATTTTTCGTATGAAATTGATGTAGAAAAAATTTTAGGATCAATGGAAACTATGGATTCTTCGATGATTTATAAGCAACCAGAATCATTTTTAAATTTTTCAGTTAACGATACTTTTCCGGATTTTCCATTTATTAATTTATCTGGCGATACGGTATTTTTAACCACGGACAAACAATTCATTTTATTGGATTTTTGGTATATTGGATGTGTACCTTGTAAGGAAGCTATTCCAGAAATGAATAATCTGCAAAAAGAGTTTCCAAATGTAAAAATAATAGGGGTTAATTCTTTTCAAAAAAATATTGAAGAAATAATTCAATATCAGATTAATTCAAATATCGATTATGAAATATTTTTGAATACAAAATTGAACATTAATTTTCCTCATCCAGCTTTCATTTTAATAGATAAACATTTGAATATCAAATATATCGTCTATGGTTTTAATAAAGATAGTATTCAAAAGTTAAGAGCCTATATTTTAGCAAACAGCCTATCTATTGAATAATGGTAATTTGAAAATTAATTCCAAAACTATGTTACTTTTAAGAATAGCAATCTTTATTTTACTTCTATTGTAACAGCTCCATAAAAGAATGGGTAAAATTAGAATAGGTTTTAATTATATTTTTGCTTTTCTAAAATTTAACTTATGAATATTATTATAACAGGTTCAAGCTCAGGCATTGGAGAAGCGTTGTCGAAATTCTACTGTAGTAAAAACCACTCTGTTTTTGGAATTAGCCGCCGGATTAATCCACATCTCAATTCTTTGTCCAACTTTTTTACAATTCAAGGGAATCTTACTGATGAAAACCTCCCCATAGAGATAGTTAAAGTACTTGAAAATCAGCTTCAAGTCATTGATTTAGTCGTTTTAAATGCAGGTATTTTAGGAAGAATCGACCGCATGGAAAACCAAACCAAGGAAGAAATCATCGAACTGATGGAAATCAATGTTTGGGCGAATAAAAGACTGTTAGACAGGCTTTTGAAATCAGGATTAGAAATCAAGCAAGTTGTTGCCATTTCTTCCGGAGCATCCAAAAACGGGAATGCCGGCTGGGGGCCATATTCCATCAGCAAAGCCGCCTTGAACATGCTCATAAAAACTTATGCATCCGAGTTTCCTGAAGTTCACTTTAGCAGCATAGCTCCCGGATTGGTGCAAACGGCCATGCAAGATTATATTTCAAGCATCTCTAACGAAAAGGATTTTCCATCGGTAAAATATCTGAAACGAGCCCGTGGCACCGACTCCATGCCCTCGCCCGAACGGTTAGCTCCAAAATTAGTGGCACTTTTTCAAAAGGCTAAACAACTTGAAAACGGCATCTATTTGGATATTAGAGATATCGATTGATTTTTCGTGGTGAAAAAGTTATTTCAATATCCTCAATAAAAACAGTAGTTAAGATTTACTTTTGTCACCCCAATACACAACTATGGCATTATTAGACGAATTAAATCAGGTGCAGCGGCAAGCTGTTGAATTCACCGATGGACCATCCATGATTATTGCCGGAGCAGGCTCCGGAAAAACGCGCGTTATCACCTATAAAATCGCTCATTTATTGGAAAAAGGAGCCAATCCTTTTAGCATCATGGCTCTGACTTTTACCAATAAAGCGGCTCGTGAAATGCGTGAAAGAGTAGAAAAACTAATTGGCAGCACTGAAGCTCGGTCGGTTTGGTTAGGCACTTTTCATAGCATTTTTGCACGAATTTTAAGGCAAGAGGCCGAACATCTCGGTTTTACACGACATTTCACCATTTACGACACCGATGACTCTAAAAGTTTGATGCGTAACATTTTACGTTCGCAGGAGCTCAGCGATAAAATTTATAAGGTGAACACCATTTTGGGACGTATCAGCAGTGCAAAAACGAATCTGATTTCGCATATCGAATACAATAATAATCAAGATTTAATGCAAGTGGATTATCAGGCCGGAAGACCAAAAACCGGACTGATTTACACACTTTATCAAGAATCGTTGAAAAAAGCCAATGCCATGGATTTCGACGACCTCCTCTTCAATACAAATATCCTCTTTCGCGATTTTCCGGAGGTTTTATACAAATATCAAAAGATTTTCAAATATGTGTTAGTTGATGAGTATCAGGACACTAACTATGCTCAATATCTGATAGTTAAGAAACTTGCCGCACACAACGAAAATATTACTGTCGTTGGAGACGATGCCCAATCTATTTACGCTTTTCGGGGAGCAAATATCCAAAACATCCTAAATATCGAACGCGATTACCCGGATTTAAAGACGTTTAAATTGGAACAAAACTACCGTTCAACCCAAAACATAGTGAATGTTGCCAATAGCATCATTGAGAAAAATAAGAATCAGTTTCGGAAGAAAATCTGGACCGAAAATGGCGAAGGCGATAAAGTTGTCCTTTTCAATACAACAACGGATAATGAGGAGGGAAATATGGTTGCGCGCCACATTTTCGATGTCGTTAATAAAGAGCGAGTTACACACGATAAAATTGCGATTTTATATCGCACCAACGCACAATCAAGAGCTTTGGAGGAGGCTTTAAGGCGCTTAAATATTCCCTACAAAATTTTTGGTGGAATGTCGTTTTATAAACGTAAGGAGATTAAAGACCTATTGGCTTATTTCAGATTGGTTATCAACCCGTTAGACCAAGAAGCCTTGCTTCGGGTAATCAATTTGCCGAAGCGTGGAATTGGTACAACCTCACTCGATAAGCTTAAAATTTTTGCCGACCAAAATGGTATTTCTCTTTGGGACGCTATGAGTCAACGGATTCGTGAGGCCGGTTTGCCCGGACCTACGGCTTTGAAGATTTTTGAGTTTACGCAAATGATTGAAGCATTGCGTATTGAAGTGGACAAGAAAGATGCTTTTGAAATGGCTTCGGAGATTGGAAAAGCTTCCGGCTTGATGCAACTGCTTTATCAGGAACGCAATGACGATGAAGGCATTATGCGATTTGAAAACGTGGAGGAGTTGCTCAACGGTATTCAAGACTTTTGCCTGACAGAATCCGGTGAAGAAGAGGAGCCGACTTTAAAAACCCTTCCTGTGTTTATGGAAGACATTGCGCTTTACACCGATGCCGACGACAAGGACAAGCAAGATGGTGATTTTGTGTCGCTTATGACCATTCATGCTGCCAAAGGTTTGGAGTTTCCATACGTATTTATCGTGGGTTTGGAAGAAAATCTGTTTCCGTCTATCATGGCGATAAATTCACGAGAGGAATTGGAAGAAGAGCGGCGGTTGTTTTATGTTGCCCTCACACGTGGCGAAAAAAAGGTGTTTCTGAGTTTTGCTAGGATGCGCTATAAATACGGAAGTGCGATGTCGTCGGAGCCGAGCCGCTTTTTGATGGAGCTAAATGCCGATTTCATTCAAGATGATTCGGGGTTGATAAATGAGCAAGCAGTTGAACCTCTAATTGATTTTGAGCCGGATAAAAAAGTTTGGTCGAATAAACCGGCACGCCGCCCAATTACCAATCCGGATAAATCTCGATTGAAGAAAATGGATGAAATTTCTAAAAGCGAACCCTCGCCTTCAGGAAGTCAATCTGCAGATTATAAAGATATTGTGCCTGGAGCAGTAGTGCAACACCAGCGTTTTGGAAAAGGGAAAGTTATGTCGGTCGAAGGTGCCGGAGCTGACGCAAAAGCGGTGGTTTTCTTCAATAATTTTGGCAATAAAACGCTCATCTTGCGCTTTGCCCGCTTAGATATTTTGTAGGGAAAATCTACTTAAGCTTTTCAAAACATCGAAACCAAAACCTCTCTACTCATTGTCTTCTTTTGGAGCATTAGTGAAGCTGTACAACACCATAATATCATCACTTTTTAAGCGAACTTTCATCCATTTTTCAATCATGGTTTTCTCGTCCTTCGTAAAAATTTGATTTGGACTATCAAGACCAAAAACAATCAATTTGGTACTCATTTCCGCTTCAAGGCTGTCGGTGTAACGGAAGGTTTGGGCGTAGGAGCAAGACTTGATTATCGGGTAAAGATTTTGAATTTCAGCCAAGATTTGCTTTCCAAATTGTTTATCCAAATAGAAGCTGTCAATTTGGCTTTGTTGAAGTTTAGTGACTTGGTTAAGATTAAAAATTTCCGCTCTAAGGCGTTCAATTTCTGCATTTTTTATATCAAAGGCTTCAAAAACCAAACCCTGTTTGATGGTGATTTTTGGCTCTTCCAATTCAAAATCCTTAGCTCTTTCGATAATCCGCTCCTGTTCGTCTTCCTTCATTGTAACGCCGCCATACGTCAATTTGATTTCCCGTTCATCAGGATTAATCTCGTTTTTTAACAGGTAATGTCCTTCAAAAACGCTAACGTTACTAACGTAACGATTGGCATTAGCTAAAAATTTTTCTTTCTGAACCAAATTATATCCAAAATAAATACTTGGTATCGCCACCAAAGCAATAACGAGGCTGATATAACTATTAACCCGTTTTTTCTGTTTTTCATCAATGACGGTTCGGATGGGAAATTTAAGAATTTGTGAAATCAGGATGGAAGAAATGGCTATAAAAACGGTATTAATGGTAAACAAATAAAATGCACCAAAGAAGAAATCCAATTGAAAAGTTGCAAGTCCATAACCTGCGGTGCATAAAGGAGGCATAAGTGCTGTAGCGATAGCAACTCCGGGAATTACATTTCCTTTTTGTTTGGAGCTAATGGCAACTACTCCGGCCATACCTCCGAATAGAGCTATCAACACGTCGTAAATTGTCGGACTTGTACGAGCTAAAAGTTCGGAATGTGCTGTACTAATGGGTGTTAGAAAAAAATAGGAGGTTGAAGCTACAAGGGATGCCAGAACTGCAAAGCCAAAATTCTTTATTGCCTGCTGGAAAAGTGGAAAATTATAAGTGGCAACACTGTAGCCCATTCCATTGATTGGCCCCATTAGCGGTGAGATGAGCATGGCACCGATGATAACTGCCGTTGAATTCATATTCAAGCCTACAGACGCCACGATGATGGCAAACATCAAAATCCAAAGATTGGTGCCTTTAAAAACAATGTCTTTGCGAATGGACTCATGAATTGTTTCATGGTCATGCAGGTCGGGCTCCAAATTGAAATAGGATAAAATCCTGGCAACAAATGCTAATGGGTTCATAAAATTCTAAGTTAAATTATACGTAAAATTAGTATATTTCTCAATTCATCCTCTGCAAAATATGTCATAAATTACTTGAGGCTTAAATTGGTTTTTTTATCTTTGCCGCTCAACAATTTTATTCACAAATGCACAAATTTACACTACTTATCTTAAGTCTCCTTTGGGGTGCTTTTGTATTTTCGGCACCTGTTTCCCAAGAAAAAGCTTCCTCATTTGCCAAAGATTTTTATTTAAATCGGTATAATTCGGCTTTTGAAAAAACGCTTAATGATGTACAATTTTCTGAAATAAT
>JAFGWF010000274.1 GCA_016937295.1 Bacteroidales bacterium | reverse complement strand
ACAAGTTGCTCGTCAAAACCTATTCAAGCATCACAAGGATTACCCCGATATAGAGATTCTAAGCTTTGCGGATGATTTGTGTTGATTAAATTGCTTTTAAAGTTATCAGATAGTTCAATTAATTTATTAATCTTTAAATATATTCATTATGACTTTTGAAAACGCGCGTGGTGGGGTTGTTATTCCTTTCAAGGATGTAAAAAATACATCTACACTTCAAAATGATTTACCATTAGGAACTTTAACTATTCTGAAGTTTGGAGTAAGTCGAAATGGAGATGGTGTGTTATTAGTAGCACATTCATCCAAACCTAAAGAATTGATTATCTTTTTTAGTAATGAAATTCATCAAATTACTCAAAATTGGCCTAGGGCTTTTAGTCCAGTAAAAAATGGTTTTGTTATTAATGCACTGGAGTTACACGGATTTTGTGTAATTGATGGAAAAATAGTAAAAGCCTAAATCGGTAGTAGAGTTTTAGGATAAATCCACTCAATCCACCAAATCGAAAAAAAAAATCCTTCGGATATTCCTCAGAAGGATTTTTTGAGATGAGATGGTTTTTATCCTCTAAAATATTCCCGCATTCTATCGAAGAAGCTTTTGTCGGAGGAAGTTGGAGCCGGATCGAAATTTTTAGAATGTTGCAACTGCTCAATTATATTCTGCTCTGAGGCAGTAAGGTTCTGAGGAATCCAAACATTTACGCTTACTAAAAGGTCGCCGATGCCATGATATTCAACGCTTGGTAGTCCTTTCCCTTTGAGACGGAAAACCTTACCGGGTTGTGTGCCTGCCGGAATTTTGATTTTTGCTTTTCCATCAACTGTGGGCACTTCAATGGTAGTTCCTAAGATGGCTTCCGGAATGGAAATATATTTTGTGTAGTGTAAATCCTGACCATCTCTTACTAAATCGTCATCCTGGGCAACTTCGATAAGTATCAGCAAATCGCCATTTACGCCACCACGTGCAGCAGCATTTCCTTTGCCACCCATGCTCAGTTGCATGCCATCTTCAACCCCTGCGGGGATGTTTAGCGTGATGATTTCTTCCCCTTGAATGATGCCGTTGCCGTTGCAGGAAGTGCATTTTCGGGTGATTGACTGGCCTTCACCACCGCAAGAGGGACATGTTGAAGTAGTTTGCATGTGACCAAGGAAAGTTTGTTGCACTCGAGTCACCTGTCCACTACCACCGCAGGTTGAACAAGTGGAATAGGCTGTGCCGTGTTCTGCTCCGGTGCCGCTACATGAATTACACGGCACGTATTTATTCACTTTCACTTTTTTCTCAGCTCCGTGAACTACCTCTTTCAACGTGAGTTTTACTTTTATACGGATATTCGTTCCGCGATTTACACTGCGACGACCACCTCTGCTGCCACCTCCAAAGCCAAAGCCTCCAAAGATGTCTCCAAACTGACTGAAGATGTCTTCCATGGTCATGCCATGACCACCTCCAAAACCGCCACCACCGGCACCGCCTTCAAAAGCTGCATGGCCAAACTGGTCGTAGCGTTGCTTTTTGTTTGGGTCGCTAAGCACCTCATAAGCTTCTGCTGCTTCCTTGAATTTCTCCTCAGCTTGGTGATCTCCTGGATTCTTATCCGGATGATATTCAAGGGCTTTCTTGCGGTACGCTTTCTTGATTTCGTTAGCATCTGCACTTTTTGAGACGCCTAAAATTTCATAAAAATCTCTTTTGGCCACGGTTCTCCTTTCTTTTTATTCTCCTATAACTACTTTTGCAAATCGGATAATTTTGCCGCCTAACTTGTATCCCTTTTCCACTACGTCAACAACTTTTCCTTTAAGCTCTTCTGTTGGGGCAGGTATTTTTGTAATGGCTTCATGTATATCTAAGTCGAAATCAACAGCAGATTGGTCGATTGCTTCAACACCTTTATTCTTCAAGATGGAAGTTAACTTATTATAAATCAATTCTATACCGGCTTTGTGTGCGTTTTCGGCTTCATCGGTTTTGAAGGTTTTTAAAGCTCTTTCAAAATCGTCAACAACAGGCAGTATGGCTAAAATGGTGTCCTCTGCTGCGGTTTTAAAGAGTTCCGATTTTTCTTTGACTGTTCGCTTGCGGTAATTATCAAATTCTGAATACAAGCGTAAGTATTTGTCGTTCAGCTCGTCGTTTTTAGTTTTCAATTCCTCGATTTCCTCTTTTAATTCTTTTTCTTTGGAATTAAATCCCAAACCGCGTTTTTTCTTTGGTTTTGAAGCTGATTTTTCCTCAGAATCTTCTATCTTTTCTGATGTATTATTCGATTTTTGAGTCTCGTCATTTTGAGTCTCTTGGTCAGCTTTTATGTCAGTATTTTCAGCCGAAACTTCTTGTTCCGCCGTTTCTTTCTCTTTATCACTCATAGCAAATTCTTAAAATGTTATTACAATTACTTACAAATCAATTTGTTAGTAAAAAAAAGATTTTCATAATAATTTAGCGGCAGGCAAGGTATCAATTCTTTTGCCATCAAGGGATTAAGGACAAATTGGCATAATATAAATTTCGGCAAAATAATTCCTGTGTGTTAACTTTTACAGTCTGGTAATTTTTGCACCTAAATTTTGTAGTCTTAAGTCAATGTTTTGATAACCTCTATCAATTTGTTCAATATTATGGATAGAACTTTTTCCTTGAGCAGATAGTGCAGCAATTAGCAACGAAACTCCGGCGCGAATGTCGGGAGAAACCATTTCGATGCCGCGCAATGGTACTTGGCGATTTAGGCCGATTACAGTGGCACGGTGGGGGTCACAAAGGATAATCTGCGCACCCATATCAATCAGTTTATCAACGAAGAAAAGGCGGCTCTCAAACATTTTCTGATGGATTAGAACGGAGCCTTTTGCTTGGGTAGCAACCACCAATGCAATGCTAATCAAGTCGGGTGTGAATCCGGGCCATGGAGCATCGGCAATGGTCATAATGGAGCCGTCAATGAAAGTTTCTATTTCGTAGTTTTCCTGTGCCGGTACAAAAAGGTCGTCTCCTCGTTGTTGTACTGTAATTCCCATACGGCGAAACACTTGAGGAATCATGCCTAATTCGGGGTAGTCGGCGTTTTTAATAGTGATTTCGGATTGTGTCATGGCAGCCATACCGATAAAACTACCAACTTCAATCATATCGGCCAAAAGTCGGTGTGTTGTTCCGTAGAGTTTGTCCACACCTCTGATGGTGAGCAGGTTAGAGCCAACGCCTGTGATATTTGCTCCCATTCGGTTAAGCATCCGGCACAGTTGAACGATATAGGGTTCGCAAGCGGCGTTGAAAATGGTAGTTTCGCCTTTAGCAAGAGTGGCAGCCATAATGATATTGGCAGTTCCGGTAACAGAAGCCTCGTCTAAAAGCATATAAGCTCCGTGAAGTTCTTCAGCTTCAATGGCATAGAATCGTTCGTTGGGGTTATAGGTAAATTTTGCGCCAAGGTTTTGAAGTCCGATGAAGTGAGTGTCCAAGCGGCGGCGGCCTATTTTGTCGCCTCCGGGCTGTGGCAAATATGCTTTTCCAAATCGAGCAACTAATGGACCTAAAATCATCACTGAGCCGCGAAGTCCGGCAGCGCGTTCTTTGAAATCGTCCGAAATGAGGTAGTCCACATTGATGTTTTCCGCTTTAAAATGGTATTCTTCTGCGCCTACTTTCTTCACTTCTACTCCCATTTTTTCCAGCAAATCAATAAGTTTGTTCACATCTCGAATATTTGGAACGTTTTTCATTTCAATGGTTTCGGAAGTTAATAAAACTGCCGAAATCACTTGAAGAGCTTCATTTTTAGCCCCTTGTGGAACAATTTCACCCTTAAGTTTTTGACCTCCTTCGATTATAAATGTACCCATGTTTAAATGATTTATTTAGGTCAGGAAAATACTATGATTCCATTAGTTAGCTTAAACCAAGTTTTAGCTTTTTATTAACTTGATAATGTTAACCAACCTAATTCTGACTAATGGATAATTATGCGTTAAAACCAATAACCAATATTGAGTACGCCATGCGTTTTTGGGCCTTGATTGCTTGCGGAGATGGTAAACTCGATGGGGCCAACGAGGGAATTGAGACTGTAGCCTATGCCACCACCGTAGTACAATTTGCTTTTTTTAATCATTTTTTCAAAACTATTGTCGAAGGCACCGGCATTTCCAATAGCGAAAATGTGATGACGCCCCTTGATTTGAAATCTAAGTTTTAACTTAGCTATAAGTGCGTTGTACTCATAGAAGCTGGTAAAAGCCATTCCTGTAAAGTCAATCATCCGGTCGTAATTTGTTACGTTTTGACCTCCGATAATATAAAAGTAAGGATAGCTTTTTTGGTTGCCAAAGGAGGCTACACCAAAGAGACCCGGCTGTGCTATAAGCCTTCGATTCCAGAGGTTTAGGGCAAATTCAGATTTTACAGCAACGGTGGTCAGCGGCTCATTTCCGGGTTTTATGGTTTGTGTTACGGTGCCAGTGGTTATAAAGCCTGAAGTGGGGTAGTTGGCATCGTCCCAGAAGTCGAGGTCGTATTTTGCGTAAATATTGGCGTAAGGAGTGTTAATGATAAAATTGGGTATATACGACACATTTGAATGGATATTAAAGTTCTCGAATCTGACCCCAAGATTAAATCTTCGAAGAGCCGAATAGTTAGTGAAAAGGCTTAGGTCGAAATAGGAAAAAGCATTGAAAAAGGAGGATTTAACATCCGAAAAGTCAGCGTCATAGAATAATAATTGTCGTGTTGTATATCCGGCTTTGAGGCCATAACCAAACACTTTTCCGCGGTCGATGAAATAGGAAAATTTTATCGCCGGATTCTCACCCAAAACAAAAGTAAGATCGGTTTTTGTGCCTCCGTAAATGAAGTTTATCAGGTTGATATTTAACAAAATAGCTGCTTTTGTGTATTGGTTATAATGGACGCCTACTTTGAAAAGATCATTTTTTTTCTCTTCAGCATGAATTTTTAAAAAATAGGTTGTTCCAATAATTTCAATTTTATAACTCACATCTTCAAAATATCCGCTAAAAAAGATTCTGTTTATTGCCTCGTTGATTTGGTTGATGGAGTATTTTCCCGGAAGATTAAGCCCGAGCCGTGCTTTGATGATTCCAATGCCGGCCGGAGTCAATGAATCATAAATCAGACCTGAAATGGGAATAGTGTCCGGAAACACAAGTTTTTTGTTTTGTTTAAAAATGGTTTTACGATCATTCAAATAACGGGCAACGGCTCTGATGTCATCAATTTGGTTTCTTGCGGCTGTTTCGCCTCGTTGGATAATTTCTTGAGAGTTGTTAAAATCTAAACTTGAAATATCGTCCACATTTGGATGGATATATAAATCAGTGAGTTCGATGTTTTGGTTAATTTTTATCCAGCCATAAAAGGAGGCAGATTGTTGAAGAACTTCGATGAAGCTTTTAATATCTTCCTTTTTGAAAAGTGGGGAACCAACATCGATGCCGATAACGAAATTTACCCCTTTTTCCTTAATGATGTCCACCGGAAAATTATTGACAATGCCACCATCAACCATCATTATATTATTGTAAATTATTGGTTCAAAGACAGATGGTATCGACATAGTGGCGCGGAGTGCCTTTGCAAGATTTCCACTATCCAGCACAATTTCTTTTCCGGTTTCTAAGTCAGCCGCAATGCAGAAAAAGGGTAGGGGAAGTTTGGAAAAATCATGAATATGTCCGGCTTTCCAGGTTAGCTTAACAATTTCGTTTTGAATAATTTGGCCTTTTAAGACAGAGGTGGGAAGATTAGGTACAAAACCTTTAAGTGGTAAACTGAGAATATGTGTGCTGAGCTCGGGCTTTTCTTCAATCACCAAATCTCTTCTGGTGGCTTTGTCCGACATCATCTTGTCCCAATCCATTTGTTGGGTTATTTGCTCAAGTTCTGAAGCGTTGTTCCCCAAGGCATATAAGCCGCCAACGAGCCCTCCCATGCTTGTTCCGCCAATATAATCCACCTTAATCCCTTCTTCTTCAAGCACTTTGATAACGCCAATATGAGCTAATCCTTTTGCTCCTCCTCCTGCTAAAACCAAACCTATTTTTACATAACCGTCACGAGCCTCTATTTGCTGCAATAGACTGTCGATGCGGTTTTGAGCTTGTGATTCGCTCAAGAGGAACAGAAGAAAAACGGTCAAAATTACGTAAACTCGTAGAGTTTTTGAACCTGCAAAAATGAGTTGGGGATATGGAATTATCATAAAAAATCAAAGAGATGAATTGAATTCGCAAAAGTAATACTTATGGATGATTTTTGTAAAGGACTTTTTATCAGATAATTAATGTTTATTTTTAAATTTCATCCATTCTAATGTTATTTTAAGTCAGTTTTAGGTCAGGAATTTGACATTTATAATCCTATCTTTGTGACTTTTAGAATTGTAGTAGCAATTGATCACTTATAATGTAAAGAGTATGAATAATCTAAATCAACAAAGAAGACGTTCCGGTTTTTCCAAAATGGCTGTTATGGTGTTGGCTGTTTTGTTTTTTCCAACGACAATTTTTTCCCAAAGCCTTCCACAGAATTCAAACAAAACAGTCATTATTAATGATAGTAACGACATTACTGTCAAGGGTTTAAACTCGAAAAATATTCGTTTCTTTTTCAGTCGAAGCCTACATGTAAAAATTAATGACTCTGCGGGTTTGGCAATGTTTTCCAAAATTTTGCTACCTGAAAGTTTTGATTCTCAAACTCAAGTTCACCAGCCGAAATATCGCAACTATCAACATGCGTATATTTTTATGGAAGTAAATGATTTTCAGGTAAAAATAGTCGATAAATCAGGAGAAAGAAAAGAGCCGCAGCTTCAACGTAAAGAACTTCAGGTGAATATGACTCCTCCAGGCTTGAATTTTTATGAGAATTATAGTCAATTTCTGTTTCAGATAGGTAATCTTTCCATTGGAGATGAGGTCTTTATTGATTATGCGTATAGTGTGAGTTATTTGTACCAAATATTAGCTACAAAAGAGTTTTTTATTACTTCGGACATGCTGGAGCTTTCGTCTATGCGTGTGTTTTTTCATGGTCGATTTGATAAAAAAAAGTATAGTTTTTCGTTGTCAACTCCCGAGAAAATGGTAGTGGACGTTGCATGGTATAATGGGGGAAAGCCCGATTCTCTGATTCTTAATGAAAATACGGAAAGGCGTATCTGGGTGAAAACGAATTTAAAAGGATGTTTAGCGGAAGTTGGGGCACGGCCATACAAAACCTTACCTCATTTTGTTTTTACGATTCGTCCCGAAGATTGGTATTATACCATACCAAATACGTTTAAAGAAGTTCCTACTCCATTCTATGCCATTTTTGCAAAACAACGAGAAGTTGAGATTTTGCGTGCTACAAGAAATGTGGATATCGGAACCCGCAACAAAGATTATATTGACCTTTCCAAAATATATACGGATATGATTTCCGATATAATTGATGATTCAACAGGCTATGTAAGGGTGAAAACTGTAATAAATAAACTGGCTCAAGATTATTCCTTTGTTACGGATACTAACTACTTTAGAACCAAAAATATGGCTATGGATGAGCTTGGAAATTATCTCCAGCGAGGTATGATTCGCGACATAAGCCGTTATGAAACCTATACGGCTTTTCTTGCTGCTACTCGAACCAATTATTTTACGGCTTATCTTGCTGATAAGCGTTACGGAGTGATTGATAATCACTATTTTAAACCAATGATTCAAGACGATATGCTATTAGTTTCCCTATTGTCGGACTCCTCTCTGCATTGGATTATTCCTAAGAAATCTAAATTCACTTTACTGCTTAATGAGTTGCCTTTTTATTATGAAAATACCACTTCCCGATTAGTTCATTTCTCTGATTGGGCGGGAAAAGATCAGCCAATAAATGAGCAGTTTCGCGGAATAGAAACCCCGGAAAGCCAATTGAAGCATAATTATCGAAGGTGTAGCGTTTTTGGTAAAATAAATTTGGACTCTAAGGTATCCCAGTTTGAAACGAAGATCGATTTATCGGGTCAGTTTTCCACCTTAACACGTGGAGTTTATAAGTTTGATGAGTTCGATCCATCTATCAATCCACTTTATGGTGAGAAAATTTGGGAAATTGGTCGTGATGTACATGGGCTCAAATTCACCACAAATTTGATGGATGATGAGTTTCCATTTAACGCAATTGTAACCGCTCAATATTCTTTTAGCGACTTGGTAACTACTGAGGGAAATACCGCTTCTGTTCCTTTAAAAAACTGGTTTAAACATGTGATTGATGCTGATTTAGAAACGGAAAATCGGTGTCTGGATTTTTATCCTGATTTTGTTGGTAAAGACAATTTTAATTATTTGCTGCAATTCAACCAACCAGTAATTCTTATCGATTCTGTTGATATCCAATTGATTAATGAATTTGCTGATTACCGTTTTCAAATTGTTCAACGAGATTCGCAAACCATTCTGATTTCCTCTTCTTTATTTCAAAATAATGAGGTGATTTCTTCGGACAAGGTCAGCGATGTTTGGGAAATATTCCAAGCCATCATTCAGTCAAACGCGTATGTTTTAAGGGTAAAAATTAATCCTTAATTATAAATGTGAAGGATGTTTCCGTCGTATTCGGTGCGGTATTGTTTCATTGGATATTGTGCGGGTCCTTCGATAACGGAACCATCAATTATTCCAAATCTTGATTCACAAACGGTGTCGTGAATCGTTAGATTTCCTAAATCCATTTCTAATCGCGATTCCGGCACATAAGGGTCGTAGGGGCAAGCGCGGTCGTAAGCAACAAAATCGTATTCTCCCATTCTGTAAACCACGATTCCTTTGTAACCGCCTGTAAGATAAACCCAGCCGCCAACGGTATTTAGTTGAATATATAATGTGGAATTGACATCAATGTAAATATCCACGGCAACATTGGGAATTGTATCGTGTTCAGCTTGTTTTTTGCAACTTCCGACCGAGATAAAAAGGAATATGGCGGTAAAAATTGTGGGCAAGAGAAAAGCTTTTGTGGGGGTAATCCTCATTTTATTCCCCTTTCTTTTTTAATTTTTTCGTAGGCTTCATTCACCTTTTTAATCTTCTCTTCTGCCGATTTTTTTACATCATCACCCAAATGACTTACTTTGTCGGGATGGTATTTAATGGCCATCTCGCGATAGGCCTTTTTAACTTCTTCATTAGTTGCAGTTCGGTCGATTTCAAGAATTTGGTAAGCGCTTTCGGTGTTTTCGATAAACATGGCTTTGATAGAATTGAAATCCGCTTGGTTGATTCCCATGTGGTAACTAATTTCGTCCATCAGCCTTATTTCATTGGGGTCAATGTCGTTATCGGCAGCCGCAATTCCCCATAGGTAGTGCATCAGTTGCAACCTTGTGGAATAGTCCATATAACGGCTGATTTGTTGGGCAACCTCCGCTACCGGAATGTTTTGGTCTAATAGCACTTTTAAGGTTTGCAAATGTGATTTTGCTGCTTCCTCGCCAAACTGCTGCACCAAAAAATTCTTAACGTAATTGAGCTCCGAACGAAGCACTTTGCCATCGGCTTTCATCATGGCTGCTGTGAGCACTAATAAACTCGCCACTAAATCGCCATGTTGAGTTTGTCCGGCTTGCTGAGGTATTGCTTGAACTCCTTTGTCGAACATGGAACCTATTGCAAAACCTAACAAACCACCCAGAGGACCAAGAAAAGCCCAGCCTAATCCTCCTCCAATCCATTTTCCAAAACCTGCCATAAATACGTATTTGCTGCAAAAATACACTTTTAGGAAAAAGAGTCAGCAATTTTTCTGTTATCGCTTTTCCAAAAAACTTATAGTGTCCTCTTATTTCGTAATTTTGCTGCTTAATTTTTTGAAACGATATTTAATCCATATTATTTTATGAAGAAAGTTTTGATTATTTCCTTGATACTAATTGCGGCGATGTTTTCAAACGCTCAGGATTTAAAATATGCTCGCAGCCTTGATTCCACCTTATCCTCTCCTGAATTTGGAGGCAGAGGATATGTAGATAATGGTGAAAAATTAGCAGCACAATTCTTGTCGAATCAGATGAAAAGTATTGGAGTACAGTATTTTACAAAAAACTATTTCCAACCTTTCGATTTTTCCATCAATACCATCCAATCTCAAGAAGTGAAAATCGACAATCTGAATCTTCATGCCGGCGACCAGTATCTTGTTTTTTCCAATTCGCCTTCTATTAAAGGCAGTTTTCCGATTGTGTATCTCCCCGACAGTTTGTTTGATGATAAAGAAGCAGTTGCAAAATTTTTTAGCAATCCTCAATTGAAAAGTAGTTTTGTCATCACCGAAAAACGATTCTCATTTCTGAAGTTTCAAGAAGATTTTCCTGCTAAGGGTTTGATTTACAGGAGCGATAAGAAGCTTTTTTGGCATGTGAGCAAAGCACGAACGCAGGCAAAGTTTACGGTAATTGAGGTGTTAGACTCTTTGGTTAGTCCGAATAGTTCGTCAATTACTCTATCCGTAAAGTCGAAATTTATTAAAAAGTATTCCGCTCGAAACGTCATTGGATACACAAAGGGCAAGCTTTATCCCGATTCATTTATTGTTTTTACTGCACATTTCGACCATCTTGGAAAAATGGGATCAGACGTCTATTTTCCGGGAGCAAACGATAATGCGTCAGGGGTGTCGTTGATTTTGGATTTGGCGCGACATTTTTCTCAACCGTCAAATCAGCCGGATTATTCGGTGGTTTACGCATTGGTCAGCGGTGAAGAGGTTGGACTTTTAGGTTCATTCTATCTCGCTGATAATCCGCTTTTTCCATTGAATAATATTTCATCCTTAATAAATTTGGATATGGTTGGAACCGGAAGCGAAGGAATTGCGGTAATAAATGCACGCGTTTTTCCGCAAATATATAAACGCTTGAGTGAGATAAATAAAACAGAGAACTATTTAGTGGAAGTAAAGGAGCGTGGTGAATCGTGCAATAGTGATCATTGCGCATTTTACAAAAAAGGAATTCCGTCTGTTTTTATTCATACTATGGGAAAAGAAAATGTTGAATATCACACCATTACAGATGATTATAGTCGGATGACCTTTACCGATTATGAAGATTTATTTCGACTTTTACGGGACTATATAAATCAACCTTTATGTCAAGACTAATATTAATTCCTACACCGATTGGCAATTTGGAAGATATAACTTTTCGGGCAGTTCGGGTGCTGTCAGAGGTCGATTTAGTGTTGGCAGAAGATACGCGAAACACGCTGAAGTTGCTATCTCATTTCAATATTTCTAAGCCGATTTGGTCTTATCATCAGCATAATGAGCACCAAACAACGGCTAAAATTGTTGAGGAGATATCTGCGGGAAAAACTATAGCTTTGGTTTCAGACGCCGGCACTCCCGGAATCAGTGATCCCGGTTATCTTTTGCTTCGCGCTTGCCTCGATGTTGGTATTGAAATTGAAACTTTGCCCGGGCCTACTGCTTTAATTCCGGCTTTAGTAAATTCCGGTTTGCCTTGTGATAGATTTGTTTTTGAGGGGTTTTTGCCACATAAAAAAGGACGGCAAACTCGCTTGAATCAGTTAACAGCACATAGATATACTTTTGTTTTGTACGAATCTCCACATCGTTTATTGAAAACCTTAGCTCAATTGATCGAATTATTCGGACCTGAGCATCCGGCTTCTGTAAGCAGGGAGTTGTCGAAAATCCACGAAGAAACGGTTCGTGGAGGCTTGCAAGAGATTGTTAACTATTACCAAACCAATACATTAAAAGGAGAGTTTGTAATCGTATGTGGAGCTATTCAAAATGCAGAACGTATATAGGTAATTTGAATATATTTTGTCTAAATATTTAGCTTAAAGCATTGATATATAGTATTATAATGAAAACGGTTGAAAATATTTTGTCGAGGCAATACAATTAATGGTTTACTTTTGCGCCGGTTTGGGAACGTGTACTGAATATACAAAATTTTTAAAGGAAACATAAACTAATAGAAATATTATGTCTTTAAGGTCAAAAACTAACGAGCTTCGTAAACGCATGAAAAGTGCGGCCAGTGGAGGTGGCGACAAGGCCATTGAGAAGCAAACTGCTATGGGAAAACTCACTGCCCGTGAGCGTATTGTTGCATTGCTGGATGAAGATTCCTTTCAGGAGTATGATTTGTTTGTCGAACATGCTGCAAAGGATTTCGACATGGCCAATAAATATTTGGCCGGCGATGGAGTGTTAACCGGTACCGGAACGATAAACGGTTATCCTGTATGTATTTATGCACAGGATTTTACGGTTGCCGGAGGTTCATTAGGATATATGCACGCCCGAAAGATTGTTAAAATTATGGATCACGCTCTTAAGTTGCGTGTGCCATTAATTGGAATAAATGATAGTGGTGGTGCGCGTATTCAGGAAGGGGTAAATTCGCTTGCCGGATACGGTGAAATTTTCTACCGAAACACTTTAGCCAGTGGTGTTATTCCTCAAATAAGCGTAATTCTCGGGCCTTGTGCCGGAGGTGCAGTTTATTCTCCTGCACTTACCGACTTTGTTTTTGTGGTTGATAAAATCTCAAAAATGTTTATTACCGGACCTGAGGTGATAAAGTCGGTTCTTGGAGAAGAAATAAGCATGGAAGATTTAGGTGGTGCACGCGTACATGCTTCGCTCACCGGAAATGCCCATTTTTATGCTGAAAGCGAAAAGGAATGTTTCGACCAGATAAAAACGTTATTTACTTATATTCCATGGAATAACGGTAAAAAAGCGGAGTCATTTCAACCGAAACAGCCTAAATCAAGAACCTTTAAATTAGGAAGTATCATTCCTTCGGATAGCAAGGAGCCTTATGACGTGAGAGATGTGATAAAGGCTTTGGCTGATGAATCGGATTTCTTTGAGATTCAGGCGATGTGGGCGCAAAATATTACCATCGGATTCGCACGTGTCAATGGCGAAACTGTTGGAATTGTTGCTAACCAGCCAATGTATCTTGCGGGAGTGCTCGATGTGGATAGCAGTGACAAAGCTGCGCGTTTCATTCGTTATTGCGATTCTTTTAATATTCCTCTTCTAACATTGGTTGACTTGCCTGGTTATTTGCCAGGAATTGATCAAGAGCATGCCGGAGTAATTCGCCATGGCGCTAAATTGCTCTATGCGTATTCGGAAGCTACAGTTCCAAAGATTACCGTAATTCTGCGTAAAGCCTATGGAGGAGGATATATCGCTATGTGCTCCAATCACTTAAGAGCTGATTTCGTTTTTGCATGGCCTACAGCCGAGATTGCGGTTATGGGTCCGGAAGGTGCTGCAAATATCATTTTCCGAAAGGAAATTAAGGAAGCTGCCGACCCCGAAAAAATGCGTCTTGAGAAGGTAGAAGAATATAAACAGAAGTTTGCTAATCCTTATGTAGCAGCAGCTTATGGATATATTGATGCCGTGATTGAGCCACGAGAAACTCGCAAGTTTATTGTGCATTCTTTGGCTATTTCCAAAAATAAAGAGGTTCGCCTTCCTAATAAGAAACACGGTATTCCTCCTTTTTAATCGTTAGCTTTAATATAATAATTCAATAGATTATGAGCGAAAATCAAGAATATGAAATAATGGTTATTGGTGATGCAGAGTATAAAACGTTGCTAACTGATAAGTACAAACACCGTTCGCCTTATGTTCGTCCCAAGGCTTCGGATGTAACAGCTTTTATCCCGGGAACAATTCGAGAAATGTTTGTTAAAGAAGGCGACAAAGTGGAAAAAGGGCAGATATTGCTCATTTTAGAAGCTATGAAAATGAACAACCGGCTTGAAGCACCGATGACGGGAGTGGTAAAGCAGATGCTTGTAAAAACGGGCGATATCGTCTCAAAGAACCAAATATTGGTTGTGGTGAAATAACCCTGACCAATTGTTTGAAAGCCGGAGAAATCCGGTTTTTTTGTGGTCCTGTCCTTCCTAATCCAATCCCGCTGCGGCTTTTGTCACAGTTTTTGAAAAGAAAACACGCTCTAAACCTGCAACTTACACCTTGTCAAAAACCTGCGCCAAAAGCCTTCTATTCGTTCCATTCTATTTCGAGACCATACGTTTCTCCAAATTTCTCGCACGACTCGTAGAACAAATGGATGCTTTCGTCTAAGGCTGCTGAGCTTTTCTGAAAATCTTCCGTTAACTTTTTAGGGTAGGGGTTCATTTCGTCATCTAAGTCTTCAATTTGTTTTAAAACTTTTTTATAACCTGTTTTTAGCTCCTTTCTGTAGGATTCTAAAAGCGAAAGATAGGAGCGGTGCAATTGGTGGTCGTCTTCGATAACTGTTAGGTCTTCTGCGGTTAATTCGCTGACTTTTACGTTAATCTCTTCATAACATTTTCTAACATGTTGAAGCATTTCATCGAATTCCACCGAATCAAGAGGTGCCGAATCAGGATTTTCCGAACTCATTGCCAAAACTGCTTCTTGAAAGTTGTTGTCGGTTTGAATCAATTCCTCTACCCTAAAATAGCGTTCCTCGAAATAATCCATGGCATTATCCTTGTTAGGTATGCAGCCGCTCATGTAAAATGTTGACATGCTAATTATTGAAATTATTAATAGTTGCTTCCAAATCATTGAGCAAAAATAGTAATTTTGAAATTGTTTTACTTACTAAAGATTAATAGATATGACTACAAAAATTTTAAACTTTGCTTTTGGTGCCGCTCTTGGCCTCTTGTTTTTGACTTCATGTACCGACACGGATGTGTGTAAAAACTGCTCTGTTGTTACTTATGAAACCGGTACTTCCACCGTTGTCGATCGTCAGTCCGCCATTGAATATTGTGGCGATGACCTTTACTTGAAAGAAAATACACAACCTATTGTTTCGGGAAACGATTCTGTGGTTTGGGAGTGTAACTAAGCATGAAGAACTGTTGTAAGAATGTCCACCGTTTTCAGTGGCTTCATTCCTTCAACATGAGTGTAAAAATAATCGAGCATAGTAGTTAACGCCGCTTGACGAACATTGTAATCGCTGCGAATTTCCGGCAATTCATCTGCATAATAAAAGGTTGTCAGCATCATCAGCACTTTGTTCATTAAATGAGAATCCATTTTCTTATCGATGAATAAACTGTTATTCAATTGATTGCTAATATCGAATCCTAATATTCCAAGGAGTTTAATCATAAAAAACAAATGAAAGTCGGCAACTGAAGACGGCATCCTATCCAATGACAGTATCGATTTTTCTATAAAGTCATAAAGTGATTCGTCAGCCTCAATTTGTGTAATGCACTTATGAGTCAGTTCAGCAATAAAAAAACCTAACGAAGTTTTATAGATATCGGTGTGAAGGTCATGGAGGTTGTATGAAATATTGGTTTCCTTCAAAAACTGAAGTTCCTTTTTTTCTTTATAATCCAGCACAATTTCAAGTAAGGTAAGGGGTTGAAATAGAACAGCTTTGGTGGTTGATTTTTTTCTTGCACCTTTGATTATGGCCGAAATCATTCCAAGCTTTTCGGTGTAAAGCCGCACAATCAAATCAGCCTCACTATAATTTATTCGGGACAGAACAACGCATTTAGTGTTAACTATCATTATTGTATAAATAGTATTTTGTCAACGAAGGTGTCCGAGCCATCTTTATTGGTGGAGAATATGAGGTAAACTCCTGAGCTTACGCGATCCCCGTTATAGTTTTTGCCATTCCATGAGATTGTTCCACCATTAGATTCCCCTTCAAAAACCGCATTTCCGGCAATGTCAGTGATGCGAACTTGAGCCTCATCAACCAAACCTGAAACAGTGATAGAGCCTTGATATTCAGGGGTAACCGGATTTGGAAATACTTTTACATCACTAT
Source organism: Bacteroidales bacterium (assembly GCA_016937295.1). Classification (GTDB taxonomy): domain Bacteria; phylum Bacteroidota; class Bacteroidia; order Bacteroidales; family UBA1556; genus UBA6267. The sequence continues at coordinate 923 of JAFGWF010000274.1, read as the reverse complement.
GGGTTTCGGCGCCTTCTGTAGCATCGCTTCTATAGGAAATAATGCCTTTATCGGTGGCAAAATAGACTTCTCCGGTCAGGTGGTCGATAGCAATGCTTAGAATATTATTGCTAAGCAAAGGGCTATTTTCCATATTGAAATGATGAATTTGCTTAGTGCCATCATCCGACATCAGGAAAACGCCTGAGTTGCGGGTTCCCAACCATTTGCGATTAGCTCCATCGATTGCTATTGAAGAAACATTTTCCGACTCAAGTAAATATTGAGATATGCCTTCTTGCTCGTAGTATATTTGCTGAGCATCATATTCTTGACCTGAAAAAATCAGCTCGGGGGAATAGAAAACTGCGATTCCTTTTGCGGTGCCAACCCAAATTTCACCATCGTGGTCACAGGCGACAGAATAAATGGTGCTACTTGGTAATCCTCCATTGCCAATGGCTCCGGTGAGCAGTTTTTTTCTGTCGTCACCTGTATTGTCCGGCGTATTGTTGTCGTTAAATACCAAAAGTCCTTTGCCCCGCTGTAATACTAACCATTTCTGATTCAATTGGTCTATAACGATTTCTCCCGTAACGTCTTCATTTACATAAGGACTCATATTGTAGGATTTCCATTTTCCTTCAGGGCTGCGGCGGTTAAAAGTGTTTGGATTTGCAGCTACGGCTACCCACAAATTTCCGTCTAAGTCGTAAGTCAATCCTGAAATACCGATAAATCCCGGACGATTAACTGCCTCACCAATAGTGGTGTTCGTTGAGTTATAAGCTCCTACATAATTCCCATCCTTAAACCTCAATAAACCTTGTCCCCATGTGCCTAACCAAACTTCTTGCGGGTTGGCTGGATTGACGGCTACGGACACAATATCGTCAATGGTATCTAAAAAATCGGTGTTTGCGGCTGTCCATGAAGTCCATTTT
>JAFGWF010000273.1 GCA_016937295.1 Bacteroidales bacterium | reverse complement strand
TTGATTTTGTGGTTTTATAGTTTGGTGCAGAGGTATGAGAAAAGGAGGGTTTTAACTTAGGCATATTTTTATAAATTTGTCCAATAATATCATAATAATGAAACGAATCATCAGAGCACTTTCTTTCAGAATCCTAAGAGCATGGGTCATTGTAAAAGCTTACCTTATCATGTATTTCTTTTCTACTCCTGCATTACTAAGATTCTTAAAGAACTCTGACAAGCGTTTTATTGCAGTTATTTTACGAAGTTTTGGTGCTAGCATTCAAACGCCAGTAAATTTCAATGGCCACATTACCATAGACAATGCTTCTGAATCTAAAAGTCCCTTTCAAAATCTGATTATTGGTAAAAAATGCTTCATCGGAACAGGTGCTTTTTTCGACCTTCCCGGAAAAATTATTCTTGAAGAAAATGTTGTTATTAGTGCCGGAGTAAAAATATTAACTCATCAAGACTGTGGCGACAGGCCAATGAGCCAATTCTATCCACGAAAGGTTGCTGATGTAATCATCGAAAAAAATTCATGGATTGGCGTGAATGCCATAATACTTGCGGGCGTAACTGTTGGCGAAAACTCAGTGATTGCGGCAGGAGCAGTTATTACGAAAAACATCGAACCTTATTCTGTTATTGCAGGAAATCCGGCGAGGTTAGTAAAAAAGTTAATAAATTAATTATGAAAGTTTTAATAATTGGTCTGCCTTATTTCAGTAAATATTTAGCTGACAAACTTTCCAAAACTTTTCCGAATGACACGTATATTTCCCTTAATACTTATTACTCAAAAACAGACAAAATATTATTTATCAAACACTTAATAAACTCTGATGTGATTCACTCGATTAATGGATCTATTCGTAAGAGTATTGCTGTTTTGCTTGCAGTTCTGTTAAGAAAAAAAGTAGTAATGCACTGGGTCGGAACTGATTTGATACAAGCAGAAATGGAATATTCCATTAAGAAAACCAATTCCACATTAATTTCAAAACCAATACATTTAACTGACACTCCATGGTTTATTAATCGCCTCAAAAAAATAGGCATAAAAAGCCCACAATTTATCCCACTCAAAGGCATAGAAAAATGCAACTCAATTCCAAAATTCCCTAAGAATTTTTCGGTGCTATGTTATATACCTGAAAACAGAGCCGAGTTTTACGGAATTGAAATGGCAATCGAAATAGCAACTAAACTACCTGATATCACATTCAACTGGGTCGGAATATCAAACTGGAAACACAACCTACCAGAAAATGTACATTTACATGGATGGGTTTCAAACATCTCAAATTACATCAATGATTCAGTTGTTTGTCTAAGGATGCCAAAATCTGACGGATTATCTTTTTTTGTATTAGAGAGCCTCTCCAAAGGTAGATATGTTGCATATAATCAACCATTTGAACATAGCAAATATTGTAACTCAATAGATGATTTTGTATTATATATTTCTAAGAAAAAGGCAGAATTTGATACTAAAATCATAGCACCTGATGAGGCAAAATCAAGAATTATTCAAGAAGTTTTTGATGAGACAGTAGTTTTTAATCAACTCAGAAATATCTATTTATGAAACCCCCATCCAAGCATATTCTAATCATCAGTTATTATTCAAAACCATTTAATTCAGTTGGCGTGAAAAGAACCGATTATTGGTTTGAACATCTGCCTGAGTATGGATTTAGTACTACAAAAATAACAGCTATTCCGCAAACTATAAATCAAACGAACATCATATTTGTTTCTCCAGATTCCAAAAAACCAATATTGTCATATTTTATAAAGGATCAAGGCATTAACTGGATTAAACCGTTAAAAACTAAATTAAAGGATTATTCTCGAAACGCATTTTCTCATATCATAATCACAGGCGGTCCTTTCATGCAAATGATTTTAAGTAAATGGATAAAATCTCAATTTAGCGCATCCTTAATCCTCGATTTCAGAGACCCATTTTTTGCAAATCCAAGATTCAAAACTTCACTAATAAAAGACAGCATAAAGAAATTCTTTCAAAATCGCTTTCTTAAAAATGCTGACATAGTGATTACAGTAAATGTTGAATGTGCAAAAAATATCCATTTCAATAATATCGAAATCATTGATAATGGATTTGACGAAAAGGTTGTCAATAGAATAAAGCATAACAATCAGGAAAAGAACCAAATATCAAATCCGATTCTGATTGGAAGAATAGATTCAGACTTTGATTTACAACCATTAATTCATGTGTTGAGCTCGCAAAATTTAACTTTTCATTATGCTGGAAATTATCGATTCAATGAACAAGCAAATCAAATAATTCACTATGGAAATTTAACTTATGAGGAATTATTAGAAAAGCTTTATAGGCATAAAGTCTGCATCCTTCTTACAACCGGATATCCCTTTGAATCAACAACAAAAATTTTTGATTTTTTAGCGTATAACAAAATTATCCTAATCGTAACTCAAGGAGATATTAAAACAGGGAGTCTGCATGAGATTACAAAAAACTATCCAAATACCTTTTGGGCGAAAAACAATCGGAATTCCTTGGAAGAAACCCTCCATGAGGTAAACAAACACATCATAAAACCGTATAACACAGAAGTATTTTCAAGGAAAGAAGGATTAAAGAAACTCGTTAAACTGATAGACCAATGAAAGTAATGATTTTAGCGGATGCAAGTAGCCCCCATACAACCCGTTGGGCAAATGCGTTATGCGAATTGCAAATTGACGTGCTACTTGTCAGTCTAACCCCTTTTTGTAGAGATGATTATCATCAAAACATTCTACTTCATTCTTTATCCAAAGACATCAGACTATCTCGAAATAAAGGAATTAGCGAAAAAACATCATACTTTAAACTCCTAAAGACAATCAAAAAACTAATTAAAAGCTTCAATCCAGACATCCTTCATGCTTATTATGCCAGTAGTTATGGATTTATTGGAGCTTTGTCTCGATTTAAACCTTTTGTCATTTCGGTTTGGGGAAGCGATGTGTTTGAATTTCCAAAACTTGGATTTCTACAAAAAAGAATACTTAAATATAATCTCAAAAAAGCCAATGCAATTTTCGCAACATCAGAGGCCTTAGCTATTGAAACTAAATTATATACAAATACCATAATCCATAAAATATCTTTTGGAATCGATTTAAAAAAATTCTTTCCTATTGACCATCAGAATAAGTTCTTCACAATTGGAACAATTAAAGGGATGCGAGATATTTATGGCATTGACGACTTGATTAAAAGCTTTTCATTGGCTCAAAATATAGCTCCTGAAATACCTTGGAAACTACTTTTGGTTGGAGATGGACCTGACTTAGATAAATATAAAAATCTCGCCAAATCTTTGAATATCAACAACAAAACACATTTTACCGGCTATATACATCACAATGACACACCGAATTATTATAATCAAATGAATGTTTTTGTTGCACTTTCTAGAAGCGAGAGTTTCGGAGTGGCCGTTTTGGAAGCGCAAGCCTGTGGAGTCCCTGCTATTGTTTCTAACGTAGGTGGTCTTCCTGAAGTAGTTGACGACAAAAATACAGGCTTTATAGTAAATCGAAATAACCATCAAATAGTTGCACAACTTTTTGTAAAATTAGCAACTGAGAAAACAACCTACAATAGTTTATCTGAGAACGCTATTAATTTTGTGAAATTAAAATATAATTGGAATGATAGTGTTATTAAACAGTATAATTTCTATAAAGAACTGATATCCAAATACAAATAATATCTACTTTTGCCTCAAACCTGATTTACATGCTTCAAAAGTTTAAATACGCACATCTTAAACAATTATCGGTTTTTGTTTTTTTCATCCTTCTTTATTTTGGAGGAAGAACTGCTCTGAATGGCTTAGCCTTTTTCCTTCTGATTAGCCTTATCGACCTTTTTGTAAATGGCTCCAAATCCCTGAAACAATTCCATCTTTTATTGGTTATCCCAATCGCCTTTTATCTACTGAATAT
>JAFGWF010000272.1 GCA_016937295.1 Bacteroidales bacterium | reverse complement strand
TACCACATTTTCACATTACCAAATTTTCCACCTTTCCATCCAGCACTTCATTAAAAAGCTATCACTTCAACATAAAACACAAAGCCCAATTATCACATTACCGCATTTATACATTATCACATTCTTCAGTTTTTAAATGAGAAGGGGGCTTTCCAATCAAATTGGTTTAAAAAAAATACGGGAACACAATAATTGTATTCCCGCATTCGTACCTAAGTCTATTCCTATTTCGTAGCTGTTTCTTTCGGATAGATTGGTGTTATTCCCATTTCGAAGAATGCAAAACTCCACATATCCACTCGGTCGGCAATGTACATAGCCGTTGGTTTTCCGGCTCCATGACCGGCATTTTTATCAATGCGGATAAGTACAGGATTTTCGCAACTATGAGCTGCTTGCAAGGCTGCTGCAAATTTGAATGAGTGTGCAGGAAATACTCTGTCGTCGTGGTCGGCTGTAACGATAAACGTAGAAGGGTAGCAAACGCCTTCTTTCAAATTATGCAGAGGAGAATATTTAATCAGGTTGGCAAATTGCACCGAGTCGTCACTTGTTCCGTAATCTACTGACCAATAATGACCTATGGTGAATTTATGGTATCGAAGCATATCCAAAACGCCTACTCCTGGAAAGGCCACACGGAATAAGTCGGGCCGTTGTGTCATGCAAGCTCCAACCAAAAGTCCTCCGTTTGATCGTCCGCTAATGGCTAAATATGGAGTGCTGGTATAACCTTCCTGAATCAGGTAGTCGGCTGCAGCAATGAAATCGTCAAAAACATTTTGCTTATTTAAACGTGTGCCGGCAAGATGCCATTCTTCGCCATATTCGCCGCCACCTCTCAAATTGGCTTGCGCATAAATGCCGCCCTGTTCGAGCCAAATCAAGCGATCGACTGAGAATGATGGAGTTAAGCTGATGTTAAACCCACCATAACCATAAAGCATCGTTGGGTTTTTTCCATTCAGTTCAATACCTTTTTTATACACTAAGAACATAGGAATTGAAGTGCCATCTTTGCTTTTGTAGAAAACTTGTTTGGTTTCATAATCGTTCATGTCGAAATCCAACAAGGATTTTTGATATAACGTGGATGTGTTGGTTTCGATGTCGTAGTTATATGAAAGTCCGGGAATGGTGAATGAATTGAAGGTGTAAAAAAGAGTCATAGTTTCTTCATCGCCACCAAAACCTCCAATGCTTCCAATTTCGGGCAATTCAACCTTGTGCTTAAGTTTTCCGTCCGGATTATATACAAAAGCCTGTGAAGCTGCATCATGCAGGTAGTAGGTGAGGAGGTAATCGCCAAACAACTGAACTCCCATCAGCACGTCTTCCGATTCGGGAATAATTTCAAACATTCCGGCTTCCGGCTTAGAGGCCAAGAGTGCCATAATGCGATATTTTGGAGCTCCTTGGTTGGTTTTTACGAAAATGGTGTCGCCAATATTGCCAATAAGGCCAAACTCAAACTCATAACTATCGTCAATGGTGATTAAATCGGAAAGGTCGTTTTTTGAAAAATTTTCCTTTATCTTTTTGTAATACAGTGCATTTCCTTTGAAATTTGGATCTTCACCACCCATTAACAAAATAGTTTCGTCTTTCGTTGCTCCAACATAATACATCCTCGATGGATTTTTTGGATCGCTATAAACCGGAATATCTTTGTCTTGACTTGTTCCAACCTGGTGATAAAATAATTGTTGATTGGTGTTCTGACCTTTAATTAATTCGCCTTCAACGGGTTCAGGGAAACGACCATAGTAGAATCCATTGCCAAGCCACGACATGCCCGAAAATTTTACCCAGTTGATATGGTCATCTAAGAGTTTTTTGTTCAATACATCATAAACATAAACTTCGTTCCAGTCGCTGCCGCCTCGCGAAATGGAGTAAGCGGCATAGTTGCCATCTTCGCTAAAGGACAGATTGGCCAAAGAAACCGTTCCGTCTTCCGAAAAACTATTGGGGTCTAAGAAAACTCGTGGCTCACCACCAACGCTATCCATCTGATAGATAACATATTGAGCCTGCATTCCATCGTTTTTGTAGAAATACCAAAAGTCACCTTTCTTGAATGGAGTTCCAAATTTTGGGTAATTCCACAACGTTTCGAGTCGCTTACGCATATCTTCACGAAAAGGAATCGCGTCTAAATACTTGTTTGTAACTGCGTTTTCAGCGTCAACCCATGCTGCTGTTTGCTCCGAATTGTCGTCCTCAAGCCAACGATACGGATCCTGAACAATGGTCCCAAAATAATTATCCGAAACACTATCTTTCTGTGCAACAGGATATTCCAATTTCATCTTCGATTTACTCATGTTATTACATGCGGTTAGTGCCATAAATAATATTGGCAGAATTAAAATAATAGGTGTTTTTCTCATGGTGTAGGTTTTAGAATATTTGTACAAAAGTAAAAATCTTATCAATAGATGCGAGAAATTTGACGAATTAATTTGGTAGTTGTTACTCTTGATTAAAAAATTTCACCTTCAACCATTCGATATTTTTGGCTTTTATAACTGAAAAACATAATCAAAACTGAAATAAAGAGACTAAAAGCTGCAAGCCCAAAGGTGAAAACAAAACCTAAACTTTGATAAAAAAGCACCCCAACCTGAAAAGCAAAAATAGAACGTACTCCGGTGAGCGTCAGATGAATACTTTGGTATTGTGCGGCATCTTCTTTTTTGCAGAAATAGGCCGAGCCAATAAACCAAAGCAAGGCCATAGTGGCGGCAAATACGCCATAAAACCCATAAGAGATGATGAGCATCGGATAAATTCGGATAGAGCCTAATTGCCAATATTGCGGATAAAATGACGTCATAAGAATGAAAACCAAATAGAGCATCATGCTTCCGAAGGTATAAATTCCGAACTTGCGTGGGTCGATACGTCCCATCAAGTTTCCGAAGAAAGGTAACAACAAGATAGCTAATAGGTTATAACCATTTTTATAAAAACCGTAAGTGGCATGATTCATTTCTAAAACTTCATTAAAATAAATCGGAATCACCGTTGCTGCCATCATCCATCCAAAACCATAAAACATAAATCCAATCTCAAAATGCAGATATGGTTTGTTGGTTTTTAAAATAGAAATGGTTTCTAAAAGGCTATTAGTTACTGCTTTAGCAAAGCTTTGGCGTAGTTTGGGTTTATCAGGATAGGAAATGCGTGAAAGAAGAAAAATAGAGATGATGCCGAAAACCGCCACGATAGGATAGACGTAAACAAAACTAAAATTGTCGATGTCTAACAAAAAACCAAATCCAATGGTCGTTATCATGATTACGATTTTATTGAGTGAGGAGGAATAACTGTAAAGTCGGCTAAAATTTCCGTGTCGGTAATTGTTTTTCAGCATCTGATTGATTGCAGGTAAAACAATCACCGTATGTAAATAAAAAACGAAAAACATCGCCAAAAAAAGATAGTTAAAAAGCACCTCTTTGGTATATGCTTCAGGATTAGTTGGAAAAAATATTAATCCCATAAGTGGCAAATGGGTGAGAATGGCAGCTAAGCGCAGCATTTTACGTTTATTGGAAATGCGCCGCAAAAACTCTGAAATAAAAACAGAGAAAAGGTAAACTAATGCGGAAAATTGGAGCAAGACACTTAGTTGATAATCCGTGCCTAAGAGGTCTTTGATGAATACATATTCATTCAAAGCAAAAACCCCAACCAATAGCCCTTGAAGGACAGAAAATATCAGATGGAGTTTAAATACGGTGTATTCGTTTTGGTCTATCTTTAAAAGTTGAATCATAAATCAGTGTGTTCTCTTGCTTCGCGAAAATGTCGATACCAAGAGATAAACAATCCTGCAAACATGATAGCCCCGCCAATAAGCAGAAAACTAATCCACGGGAAAATCGTTGTCTTAATGACAATGAATTGCAGTCTGTCTTTCAGCATGGTGGCAGTTATTTTTCCGGGACTTGAGGAAATGGCACTAAATCTCAATGTGTAATTTTCCCAATTAGCATCTTGATGCTTTTTAACGCCTTCATCAATAACAAACCAGCTTTTTAAAGGCATACTATCCTGATGGGTGTAAAGCATAAAATCCGCACCTATTTTCAAATTATTCAAATCGATGGAGTCTAAGCTGTTATTTAACATCAAGTCCTTGAAAATCAACATTCCGGCTTCAGTCATAATGGTGTCGCCCTTGCCAATTTCTTGCTCAAAAACCACGGTTTGCTTTTGGTCGTTATAATCGGCTTGCAAATCGGCATAAGTGATATAAGTGAATACATCTCGTTTCACCGTGTGGTGCGTTGAAGGATTATAAACATTCCCCATTCGATTATTGATGTTGATGTCGGGGTGAATGGTGAAGGCTAAGTCCTTTAATTCCGCATCGTGATAGAAATTTACCGTATAGTGCAAATAGTTTTTTCTTCGCGAAAGACTATCATAAACCACATAATAATCGCCCAATTTTTCAGGTTGACCAAGAAATAAAACTTGGTTTTCGCGGTTGGAATTTTCATCCCCTAAATCGTATTTGCTCACATTTTTGGTGATGATTTCGGAATTGGAAAATGCCACTAAAACGCCCAACATAAATAAGGAAAATCCCAGATGTGAGAAGGAATTGGCAATGCGTCCGCGAGTCCATTTTCTGCCAATCAAAACCATTACGGAGCTCACTGCCGAAAAATTGATGAAGAGAAGGAAAACCAACATGGCCCAACCTTGAACTTCAAAAACGAAAATTTCTGTTAAAAAGAGTGCGTTGGAAATTCCCATTACAATCCAGAACTTTTTCAACAGTGTTTTATCACTATTTTCCCCAAATTTCAGTATCAAAGAGCCCCCGATTAGGAGCATTATCACTATGGCAAAGGGCAACTGCCATTGGTTATAAAAGGCAACGACATCGGCAGGTGGGGCGATATTCGACCCAAAAAGTTTATTGAAAACAGGCACCGAAGTAGTGATGAAAATTTGAAAAGACGAAAGCACTAATACCAAGGCTCCCAGATACATCCAGAACTCGCGGCTGAAGAATTTATCGGTCACCATTTTCGGGAAATTGCGATAATTTTTGATGTACAGCATCAAGGAGAAAACAATGGTGAGCATGATAATGATAACCATTTGCGCCGAGAGACCATTATTTCCGAAAGCATGGGCAGAGGTTTCGCCAAGCACGCCGCTTCGGGTGAGATAGGAAGCGTACATCACAAATACATAACCCAAAATCAGGAATAGAAAACTGAGGGTGTAGGAATGGTTTCGTTTCTTATTCAGAATCATGGTGTGGAAACCTGCCAAGATGAAAAGCAGAGGCATAAGGGATGCGTTTTCAACCGGATCCCAGGCCCAAAAACCGCCAAAAGTAAGCGATTCGTAAGCCCAAGCGCCACCAAGCAGAATACCGCCTCCAAGGGTGATTATGCTCACAATTGTCCAAGGGAGAGCAGGTCGTATCCAGCTTTTAAAGTCGCCCTGCCAAAGTGCTGAAATCACGAAAGCAAAAGGAACAATGGCAGCCGAATATCCTAAGAAAAGCAATGGAGGATGACTTACCATCCAAATATTTTCCAAAAGTGGATTTATGCCGTTTCCTTCTGCAATCATAGATAAGTAATTTGGATCGGCAAAAAACTCATTTCCAATATTTTGCGGTTGTTCACGAAGGAGTAAAAATGGGCTTTGACCTAAAACAAAACTACCGATTTTTGCACCCCAAATCATGGTTGTAAGGAAAAATTGACCGATAGCAATCACCGGCATCACGTAGGTTTCGTGTTTTTTGGATGACCACATTACAAAAATACCCAACAAAGCCTCCAAAAATACCCAAAGCAAGAAGCTGCCTTCCTGTCCGGCCCAAAAAGCCGCTACGATGTATTTTGTGTCGAGATAGCTTGCGGTATGTGCCCACACATAAGCAAATTCGTAATGAAATCCAAAAAGAAGAAGGTATAATATGACACCTGCAGCAGTAATCGAAAGCAGGTGTAAGATGAATAAACTTCGTCCAATAGTCTTTAGGATTGGTTTCGGTTTATTATTATAAGCCAAGAAGAAAATCGCTGATAGTAAGGCTGTTATCAAAGCGGTGATGATGAAAGTTTCACCGGAATATTTTAAAAACAGGTTTTCGCCTGCGTATTGTATTTTGTCCATAATGAATTTATTAATGAGGCTGCAAAGGTAAGATAAAGCCAATATTTATGGATTGATAAAAAGCAGGAAAGGACGGTGGTTAAATCAGGGCGTAAACCAAGACGGCATAACCATAAAATCTCAGGAAACGAGTAAGTCCTAAGAGTAGGAGTCTTTTGAACGAGTATTTTACGGCACCGGCGGCCATGCAAACTGCTGAATAGGGTAGAGGCAGCAACGCGCTAAAGACAATCACAAACCCACCTAACTGATACACTTTGTGCATGTGGGATGCGAATTTTTTCATAAAAAAGGCTTGAACTTTAGGGTAATTTCCTATGTGATAACCAATCAAATACGAAAGTATTCCTCCAACATAACTTATTAATGCTAAAAGACTTAACATAGCAATGTCGTGAGTGAATTGATGACTCCAAGCAATGAAAAAATCAGGAGGGATTAGTCCAAAGAGAGTTTCGGAAATCAAAAACAGAATCAGTACAAATCGGGGTTCCCATTGGTTAATAAAGCCTTTTATGGTTTCGGTGAAGTCGTTGATAGTGTTTTGAAGTATAAAGAATAGCAAAACAAGTGCACCGCCAACAATAAGGAGACGAAGTAGAGCTTTCCAGGCCAAGGTGTATCCGCCTCGGTTTAAAAGAAAAAGATGGTATTTTTTGAAGAAATCAATCACTGGATTTATGTTCTAAAAAGAGGCGCAAAAGTAATAACTTTGCCGTCCGAAATAATCCGATTTTATACTTTGAAAACATTAATTAACTATTTTAAGTATTTTTCACAAGGAGCAATAATTCAGGCAGTTATTCTTTTGGTTGCCTTGCCGGTTATTGCTCAAGACCGTGCTGTATGGGTTACGGCTTGGGACTTGAACAGTCCGGCCAAGATTGACAAAATGATAGATGAAATGCATGGTCATGGGTTTAACAAAATATTTGTTCAGTCTCGATATCGCGGCGATGCCTTGTATATTCCCAATCGAATGGATTCGACTTATCCCAACCCCGAATCGCGATGTTATCTGCTTGACGATGATGGTTTTGATCCGCTTGCTTACACCATCGAAAAGGCAAAACCCAAAGGCTTAAAGGTTTACGCTTGGGTGACAACTTTTGTTGCTACTCCCCACGACTTGACTAAGATTGACTCATCCCATGTTTTTTATCGGCATCCTGAGTGGTTT
>JAFGWF010000271.1 GCA_016937295.1 Bacteroidales bacterium | reverse complement strand
TTTTTCGATAATCACCTCATCCTGATCAAGTAAGGAAAAAATGCGTTCGGCAGAGGCAATACCTTTTTGCACCCGATAATAGCTTGTTGAAATGGCCTTGATGCTTGGAATCATCTGTGAAAAAAGCAGAATAAAAAAGATGAAATTTTCGCCTGTAAGCCCAATGGAGTCGCTCAAAACCAAACGACCGCCGTACCAAATAATCACCGAAACCACAATCATGGCAAAAAACTCACTGATAGGACTTGACAAATCACCGCGCCTCATTACCGAGGTTGCCATACGGTTATAATCATTATTTTGGTTTTCAAAACGATCTGATATTTTCCGTTGAGCATTAAAACCTTTGATGATTCTCAAACCGGAAAGAGCCTCTTCAAAAGAGGACAAAATGCCGCCCATCATTTTCTGTGTAATTCGACTTTCGCGTCTCAATATTTTTCCTATATAACTGATTACCAATCCAGTGACAGGCATCAATGCAAACATCAACAGTGTGAGTTGATAAGAAGTCATCCACAGAATCACTAAAAAAGAAACCACGGTGATTATGTGAGAAAACATCAACTCAATGGTACCGAGAATGGTCCATTCTATATCTTGAACGTCGCTTGAGGCACGGCTCATAATGTCGCCTTTGCGTTGCTCGCTGAAAAACGAAAGCGGCAAGATAGTGATTTTGTTAAAAATTTGGTTTCTCAAATCGCGAATGATTCCATTGCGCAAAGGAGCAATCGACCACATGGCCATATAGCGAAAAAAGTTCTTAAAGAAAAAAGAAATTGCCGTTAGAAAAGATAAAGCCACTAACAGTCTATCAGGGCCATATTCGTTGATTATCAGACTCATCTGATAGTAAATATAGTTTAGCAAACCTTCCTGAGTAAACTCCAAATCGGCAGGCGTATTCACTAATTGATCCAATCCAAAAATCATTTTAAGGAAAGGAATTATCATTCCGAGAGAAAAAACCGAAAAAAGGATAGTAAGTAAATTGAAAATAAAATTTAAAAGAGCATAAACCTTATAACTCTTTATCAAACTGAGCAAGCGCAAAAAATCTTTCATTATTTCAAATTAATTTGAGATTGGAGCAAGACGTTCAAATATTTAATTAGAAGGGAAAAATATTTCTTGTCTATAAAGTTGCACCTTTCATCAATTTTCACAAAAACAAAACTATTTAACAGATTATCAATCATTAAAGCAAATAATTAGCAATAATAAATAAGCCTGTTTGAAAGTTGCAAAGTTATCAAATCTTAAAGATTTCGGGAGACTAAGTTTAGGAAAATTTGGAAAGAAAATATGGGAGTTTTTTGAAGCCCGCCAAAGCAAAAAGATTATACTTTTACTGCTTCTTTTAAACAAACTGAAATGAAAGTAAAATTAACCATTTTGTTCCAACTTATTTGGCTGAGCTCTTTTGCTCAAATCACCATCAATTCTTCGATGATGCCCACGGCAAACGACACCTTCCGGTTAAGCATAGCGACAAATGCCCAACAGTATGACTTTTCGCTCACAGGCACCGGATACAATTGGAATTTTAGCAACTTGACAGCAGTAGATCAAAGAGTGGAAGATTTTGTAAACATCGCTTCCACACCACTTGTGTATAATTTGGTGTTTTTATATCCGCTTGTGGCAACTGTTGCCGCCAAACGTGCTGATGCGCAATTAGGTATTGTAGCGATTTCGAATGGTTACAATTTTTACAAAACTAGCTCCAGCAAATTTGCTGAAGTCGGATTTGGTGCTGATTTTCAGGGCAGTCCAATTCCGGTAAAATATCAGGAAGATGATGTGATTTTTCAACTACCACTCAGTTATAACCAAAAAGATAGCAGCACGGCAGTTTGGTCGGTGTCCATTCCAAATATTGGGAGCATTTACGAAACAAAAAAGCGCGTCAATCATGTAGATGGATACGGTAGCGTTACAACGCCATTCGGAACTTTTCAGTGCTTGCGCGTCAGGTCGGCAGTGCGGCAGCGCGACAGTGTTGTTTATAGCGCCAGCCCCATTCCGTTGCCAGCCTTTGAGCAAGAATACATCGAGTATTTATGGCTGACTAACGACTTCCGTTTTCCGATTTTGAAAGCCACCGAGCGCAATTTTGCTTTTCAGGTTGAATATATGGACAGCATAAAATCCTTTGTGGGAATGGATGAATTGAGCAAACAAAACCATTTTGAGGTTTATCCTATTCCAACTCAAGATTTTATTGAGATTAAATCGGTTGATAGCAATCAAGACTATAGCATTGAACTTCTTGATTTTGAAGGGAAGATCATTCTCATGAAAAACACCATGAAAGAACAAAAAATTGATGTTTCCCATCTTCCGGCAGGAAAATATATTCTAAAAATAACAACTGAAAATCAAATATTTACAAAAACAATTCTAAAGACAAACTAATGGGAGCATTCCACGCTTATGATATCAGAGGAATCTATAATAAAGATTTCACCAAAGACGATGTACACCGAATAGGGTGTTTTTTGCCGAGATTACTAAAAACCGATAAAGTATTAGTTGGCAGAGATGTACGTGTTTCATCACCCGAAATCTATGAATATTTGGTACGTGCAATAACCAATGCAGGAGCTGATGTTTACGATGTTGGACTAAGCACCACTCCCATGATATACTGGTTAACGGCAAAATTTGGGTTCAAAGCTTCGGTAATGATTACCGCTTCACACAACGGACCGGAATATAACGGTTTGAAAATCAGCGGAGAGAATGCCATTCCCATTGGATATGAGGACGGGTTGGGAGAGTTGGAAAAAATGATTAAAACCCCTTCAGCATTCAAAACAGGGCCAAAAGGCACGGTGCACCAATTTGATAAAAAGGCGGAATATTTGGATTTTCTAAAAACCTATTTACCTCCCAATCTTCAGAGTTTAAACCTGACTATTGATTGCAGCAATGGCATGGCCGGATTGCTGATTCAAGATTTAATCGGCAGCAACCACCACTTTCTTTTTGAACAACCCGATGGTCGGTTTCCAAACCATCAGCCAAATCCTTTGATTATGGAAAACGTGGCTGATTTAAAAAAAGCCGTGTTGAACAACCACTCCGATTTAGGAATTATTTTCGATGGAGATGCTGACCGAGTGATGTTTGTGGATGAAAATGGCGCATTTATATCGCCGGATTTAATGATAGCTCTGATGGGACATTATTTTCTAAAAAAATACCCAAAAGCAAAAGTAATTCAGGACATTAGAACTTCGATGGCTGTAGGCGAATATCTGAAAGAGTTGGGCGATGTGGAAATGATTACTTGGCGTGTTGGGCGGGCTTATGCTGCCAAACGTTTGCGGCAGGAAGATGGACTTTTTGGAGGTGAGCTGGCAGGGCATTATTATTTCAAAGAATTTTACTATTCCGATTCCGGAATGTTAGCCATGCTTATCATTTTGAATGTAATCTCCGACTTTAAGCAGCAGGGAATCAACGTTTCACAGATAATTTCCAAAATCAGGAAATACGCCAATAGTGGGGAAATTAATTTCACCATTGACGACAAAAAAGGCTCGATGGATCGCATTAAAGACCATTTTGAAAAAAGAGAGAAGATTAACCGTATCATGGATTTTGATGGCTATCGTCTTGAGTTTGCCGATTGGTGGTTTAATATACGTCCAAGCAATACCGAACCCTATCTACGGCTGATTGTAGAAGCAAAGGATGAGAAAATTCTTTCAGAAAAGTTGGAAGAAATACAAAAGATTATTCTACGCTAAAGATACAAATTCAAGGCTTTACCTATAAAAGGTCATTTTCTGGAGCTTCTAAAATAAGCTACCATAAATCAGACCTGAAACAGTGGCCATCACAACGACCAAAACAACATAGACAACAGTCTTTTGATTTCCTAAAACTTCTCTGATAACAAGCATATTAGGCAACGAAAGAGATGGGCCGGCTAATAACAAAGCTAAGGCCGGACCTTTTCCCATACCTGCCGCAATAAGACCTTGAAGAATTGGGATTTCGGTGAGAGTGGCAAAATACATAAATGCCCCCACAACAGAGGCAAAGAAATTGGAAGACAGGGAGTTGCCACCAACTAAGGAAGAAATCCACGCACTTGGAATTATCCCCGGAATTGACGTGTTATCGTGAGTTGAGCCTAATAAAAAGCCGGCAGTAACAACGCCAATAGCGAGCATAGGCATGATTTGCTTAGTAAAATCCCAGGCAGAAAGCGTCCATTCTTTATTGTCGGAATCGCGTTTATCGAAAAGCGTAATAATGGATAAAGCTACGATAGCTACAATCATTGGCACTAAAGGACTTAACTTCGGGTCAGATATTAATGTGTTTGAAATGAAGGCTGAAGCCGCAGTAACAGAAACCGCTCCCAAAACCCACAACCATTTGATTTTTAACACATAAATTAGAGAAAAGGCTAAAAACAAACCAAAAAAACTTGTAATAAGCCATTTATTAGCCCAAATAAAATACCATGCACTTGATGAATCGCCTGTGGATGGCGCTCCCCAATTGGCAAAAACCAAAATCAAAACAAGAGTAAAAAAATGATATGAAGTTTTCCAAAGAGGTCGTTTTTCAGGAGGAGTAACAATATTCATTTGCTGGTCTTTTTTAATCTTTTCTTCTTTTCGATAAATCACCGACATGGATATACCAATCAGAATGCTAAAAAGGACAGCTCCAATTGTGCGAGCTAATCCCATTTCAAAACCTAAAATTCGAGCGGTCAAAATGATAGCTAAGATATTGATTGCAGGGCCTGAATAAAGAAAAGCAATTGCAGGACCTAATCCGGCACCACGCTTATAAATGCTTGAAAATAAAGGCAATATAGTACAACTGCAAACCGCAAGAATAGTTCCCGACACAGAAGCTATACTGTAGGCCAACCATTTTTTGGCGTTCGCTCCAAAATACTTCAACACAGAACCCTGACTTACAAATATTGAAATTACACCGGCAATGAAAAAAGCTGGCAATAAGCACAATACAACATGTTCTTGAGCGTACCATTTAGATAAATCCAAGGCCGCTAAAACCGCATTTATAAACCCTTGATTTTCTATTGGCATAAAAAAAGCAAAACCAAACACAATAAAAATCCATAGAAGGATTTTGATTTCTTTCTTAGTTTCCATAATAAAACAAATAAATTATTTCGATCTCTATCGAAATGGAATGATAAATCGGATTAAAAATAAATAATAATTATATAATAAACTCCCACAACAATAAAGGCAAAGGAGATTATACGGCGAAACCATATTTCGAATGTTTTCAAATTACTGTAAAGCTTTCCAACACCAGATACGGTAAAAGCCAATAGCCAAGCAAAAATAATAACCGGAATTCCGGTGGCAAATGCAAAAACGACAGGTAAGTACAATCCTGAGGTGGAGCTAACCGTCATAGGAATCAGCATTCCAAAATAAAGCACACCACTGTATGGACAAAAGGCCAATGCAAACAAAACCCCTAACAAAAGCACATCCAAATAGCTATGTTTCGATTTTTTTTGAAAATAATTAGTCCATTTGGAAAGAGCAGGAAAATTAATTTTTAAAATATCAAGCATAAAAAAACCAATTACGACCAACAAAGGACCGATAATTTTTTCACCATATTGTTGAAACCAACCCGATAACTCAAACTGATCGGCACCAATAAAAATAATCAAAGCCAGAGTAGTGTAGGCAATTGCACGACCGAAAGTGTAAACAAGACCATTTATAAATACCCGTCTCCTATTTTCCATATCCTTACCGATAAAACCGATGGCGGTGATATTAGTAGCTAAAGGACAAGGACTTATCGCCGTCATTAGGCCG
>JAFGWF010000046.1 GCA_016937295.1 Bacteroidales bacterium | reverse complement strand
AATTCGGCGGATGTAGTTGTTAAAGGTGCTTTTGGATTTGCCTTGCAAAACCGACTGTTGATAAATCACCTGAAAAACTTTCTCAAAGCCATCGATGGATTCCATAGCTTTTCGTACAATTATAACTTGATTTTCGTCCATAAGGTACTGATTTTAAGATAATAAATTAATTTTCAAAAACAGGAGTGTGAGTCCTGACCAGGATCTTATGCTTTTTTTATCTACTTTTGTTGGGAAATTATCCCGACTTAAGGAGGGATTTAGTTCAACAATGTATATACAATAGAATGGGGTATAAAAACAAATAGTACATTACCTCTATTCCCCAACAATCTCAACGCCATAAATTCCTTTAAAATATTCAAAAGCCTCCGTGGATTCAGCTTTTCGCACCTCAATTCTAATTTCACAGCTCATCTCAAATTTTGTTGAAATTATACTATAGTTTTTTTCTTTTATCGTTCTCATTACCAAATCCATAACCGGATAATCGAATTTCAGAAGAAAGGTTTCGTTTACCGTTTTTTCTAATATTGTAGCTTGGCTCAATGCGTCTTTAACAGCTTCTCGATATGCGTTTATCAATCCCGGAATCCCTAATTTTGTTCCCCCGAAATAGCGGATAACTACCGCCAGAATATTTGTCAAATCGTAAGATAATAGCTGTCCGTAGATTGGTTTACCCGCTGATCCTGAGGGCTCTCCATCATCGTTTGCTCTCCAATTCGATTTGTCCGGTCCTAAAATGTATGCGTAGCAATGATGCCGTGCATCATAGTATTCACTTCGCAGATTTTCTAAAACTTCTTTTATATCATTTTCATTTTCAGTCGGATATATTTTTGCAATAAACTTCGATCCACGATCCTTAAACAATCCTTCAACCGGAGATTCAATAATTCGATATGTGTCGGTGAATAAATCCATTAAATGCCTGAACTGAGGATTATAATTCCAACTAAGGCCAAGCCAATACCTATAAGGTTGATTTTGAGTAGTTTCTCGCGGAAGAAAATAAAACCAACCAAAGCTGCAAGCACAATATAGCCTGAGTTATAAACCGGGAAAAAAACGCTGTCGGGGATGGTATCCAATGCTTTAATGATAATCATGGTGGAAAGAAAATTGAGCGATCCAAGCACAAGACTTGCTGCAATTGTTTTGATTGTAAATCTCTTTTTATTCTTACTCAATACCACTTTTGCTATTCCGGTGAGGAAGGCGGCAGCGAAAATGAGCATCATAAAGTTTATAAGATAGGCGTTAACTCCTTTTTTCTCTGCAAAACCCATGAGGCTTGCATTAATTCCACTAACGAAAAAAAGTATTATGGGCAAAAAGATCAGACGCCAATCGAGATTTTCGGATTTTTCTTTTTTGAAAATGAGAAAGAAAGAAGCTACAACTATCAGAATGCCAATGAGTTTAACAAAAGAAATATCTTCATTATAAAAAATCAGGGCAATGGTCACAGGAATCACCACAGAAGTATTGCTCGAAACCGATGTGATTGCCATGCCGGCTTTGGCGGTGCTTCTGGCAAAAAGTTGAAATCCGAAATAAAAAGATACTCCAATGAATAATCCTAAATAAAACCATGGATATTGAGGTAAATCGCTGATAACTATTGATTTCTCTCGAAAAAGATAACTCAAACTCAAGGAGGCAAGATAGCTCGAAACTATGGCATTGTCTCTATGTACTCCAAATCGATCGAAAAGTCTGAAAGTGGTCAGAATTGCAACCGAAATGAGGATATTTAGTAGGAGCCAAATCATTGGAGAGTAGTGATCAAGTCGTTTTGATTCAGTTGGAATTGCTCTCCGGTGGTCATATTTTTAAGCTGATAAACTTGTTTGGCAATTTCATCGGCACCGGCCATAATCACATAGGGGATATTGTTTTTGTCGGCATAGTTCATTTGCTTTTTTAGTTTGGCATCTTCAGGGAACACTTCCGTGGAAATGCCGTTTTTGCGAAGAATTTCAGCCAATTTCAATGCGATTTTTGATTCCTTTTTTCCGAAATTTATCAATAATACTTTGGTGCTTTGGTTTGTAGTGCTGCCAAAACCGTCCATTTCAATCAAAACATCATAAATTCGATCGGCGCCGAAACTTATCCCAACTCCCGACATGTTGTTTAAGCCGAAAATTCCGGTTAAATCGTCGTAACGTCCACCGCCACAGATACTGCCCATTTGCACTTCCTTGGATACAACCTCAAAAATAGCACCGGTATAGTAGTTCAAACCTCTGGCTAAGGTCAAATCAATGGCAATTTCGTTCTCAATTTCCATTTCTTGCAGATAATCAAAAAGTTCCCGAAGCTCAGCTATGCCTTTTTCTCCTTCGGTTGTGGTCCCGATTAATCTCTCCAATGAACCAAGCTTTTCAACGATGCTCAATCCGGAAAGTTTATGAACTTCGGTCAAAAGTGTAAGAGATTCATTTGTAAGTCCAAGTGCCTCAACTTCTTCCATCACTTTGGTAATCCCTATTTTGTCAATCTTATCCAACAACACGGTTAGCTCAATGAGTTTGTCGGAAGCTCCCATTTTTTCGGCTATGCCTGCCAAAATCTTGCGATTGTTGATGCGGATTACAACAGGAATGTTTAAGGCGATAAAAACATCGTCTATGATGTGAACTAATTCAGCCTCATTAAGTAGTGAGGTGCTGCCGATAATGTCGCTGTCGCATTGGTAAAACTCACGGTAGCGACCTTTTTGTGGTCTGTCGGCACGCCAAACAGGTTGAATTTGAAACCGTTTGAAGGGAAAGTTCAGTTCATTCTGATGCTGCACTACGAATCGTGCAAATGGCACAGTAAGGTCATAGCGGAGTCCTTTTTCGGCGATAAACGGAGCCATTTTTACTGAATCTAAATCTTGAGAAGGTTGTGGAATCTTGCTTAAAAAATCTCCTGAGTTGAGTATTTTAAATAAAAGCTTGTCGCCTTCTTCGCCATATTTGCCAAGCAAAGTGGTTAGGTTTTCCATCGCCGGTGTTTCAATTTGCTTAAAACCATACCTTTGATATACCTGTGTAATTGTGCTGAAAATATAATTTCTTCGCTCCATTTCGATGGGGCCAAAATCTCTCGTTCCTTTGGGAATACCCGTTTTTTGTGCCATAACGCTAATTTGATTTGAATCGGCAAAAGTAAAAATATTGAGCCGATTTCAGCGCCTGCAACTACTCAATTATTATTACTTTCGCACAAATTATTCTATATGAGCGACAAAATGATACATAAGGCCGGCTTTGTGAGTATTATCGGAAACCCAAATGTCGGAAAATCAACGTTGATGAATGCTCTTGTTGGTGAAAATCTATCCATTATCACCTCTAAAGTGCAAACAACGCGACATCGAATTTTGGGAATTGTCAATGGTGATGACTTTCAAATAGTGTATTCCGATACGCCGGGAATTATTCGACATCCGGGGTATAAATTGCAGGAGGCAATGATGAGTTTTGTGGATTCGGCCATCGAAGATGCCGACATTTTTCTATATGTTACCACTATGGACGACACCGAAATTCATCCGGATATTTTGCGGAAATTGGTGTCGAGCAAAGTTCCTATTTTGGTCATTCTCAATAAGATTGACCTAAGTTCGCAAGATTTGGTGAGTCTGAAAATGGCAACGCTTCAAGATGATTTTCCTGATGCTACAGTTGTGCCGGTTTCGGCTCTGCATAAGTTCAACTTAGAAGCAGTTTTAAATCACGTTCTTTCTTATCTTCCTGACGGTGAGGCATTTTATCCTAAAGACGAATTAACGGATAAAACTATGCGCTTTTTTATTTCGGAAATTATTCGGGAGAAAATTTTAATTCTCTACAAAAAGGAAATTCCGTACTCCGTTGAGGTGGAGGTTGAGGAATATAAAGAAGATGAAGAAAGGATTGATATTATGGCTACAATTTATGTGATTCGGGAAAGTCAAAAAGGAATTATCCTTGGCAAACAGGGGGCGGCCATCAAACGCGTTGGAACAGATGCTCGAAAAGATATTGAGGAATTTGTTGGTAAACATGTCTATCTAAACCTTTATGTTAAGGTGAAAAAGGACTGGCGCGAAGATGAGAATATGTTGAAAAAGTTTGGTTATTCTAATTAATTCTATAGTTGATATGAAGTGTCTTATAATATTGATTATAAATATATTGATATTTGTAAATTTTAATAGTTATAGTCAACGAACCGAAACTTATGAGGGTTCTTTTTTAAGTGGCAAACCTTATCCTTCCGTGGTTCGATATGGGTATTATCTTGGTGCCGACGGGAAGCAAATTAAGCATGGTAGTTTTAGGTATTTGGTCAAGGAAAAAAAGGAGGATATGCGAATGATGCACAATTTTACAGGAAATTATAAGCATGGTCAAAAGGAGGGCAAATGGGAATATACCATCAAGAACAAAGACATCGGAAACTCCCAAACAAAATTTTTAGAAAGTGCAGAAATTCAATTATTTGCAAATTATAAGGATGGTGTTCCGGATGGAAAATGGATTTACAAATCATATATCACTAAACGAAAAAAGACTATTGCTAACGGGAAGGAAAAATTTGTTGATTTTCAGGTAATTAAGAACATTTCTATCATTATCAATTTCTCTGATGGTTTATTGGTTGATTCGGCTTATATTCTTGTAAATGAATTGGATACGATACGATTTTTTGCAGATGCTTCCGGTTTTGTGCATGGCAACTATCGGCATTCCAAAACTAACGAAATGCTTGATTTTGATCATGGTTTAATGTCGGCAAGGAATGGAAAGAAAAACCCTGAATACCTTTTCTATCAGCAGCCCAAAAATAGAAATTATATTGCTTCAGATACGCTTTCTTTGCTTGATGATAATAAGAATGGATT
>JAFGWF010000270.1 GCA_016937295.1 Bacteroidales bacterium | reverse complement strand
TAGATGGGATGACACTAGTTGAGCTTGAAACAAAGATTTTAGAACAGATTATCATTGATGTATTAATCGAAGAAGATTTAACATTTCGCTTGTATTCAAACGATGGAACAGATTTGCGGATAATTTAAACGAGTTAAAAAAATATGTATGCTTGAATTCAAATCTGACATAGGATCTATTACAATAAAAGCAGGAAGCTTTATTTTAAAACGGAAGTCTCCATTGTTTTCTAATGAATCAATTGAAGGAGATATTATTTTGCCATCTGCAATTCCTATGACTCCTGCACTTCGGGCTTGGTTAAATCATCCTGATCGTCCAGAAGCTGTTTACAAACGAGTTTCTAAACAAATACAGTTATTCCGAAATGGCACTCCTATTATTCTCGGTGATCTTTTATTGGGTGATGCAGATGATGAATCCATTGAAACAACACTTGTTTGCGGATCTTCGCCGTTTGCGGCATTGATTAAAAATTTATTCCTAGACGAATTAAGTCTAGGCTTTCAATCATTTGCCAACGAATCAGATTTAATCGCTTATTGGAACGGATCTTTCTCAGGAAATGTTTATACACACCCTTACTATTTACCTACAATAATATCCGAGGAAACCGGCTATTTGAATTATTTCTGGCAAAGCCAAAACAGCTATTTACTCGAAGTAAATTCTGAAAAAACCTATATGGCGCCGATGCTCTATTACGCTTGGCTTCTTCCTCAGATTTTTCAATCTTTAGGATATGAGTTCGAAGATCTAGTTTTTATTAAAAACGAAAGTCTGCGCGAAGGGCTTTTCTTTTCCATGCATAATGTAAATAGTCAAGAGGATCCGCTTACAATTCATTACGCAGATTTACTTCCTCATTATAAATTAAGCACATGGTTAATTGATATTCAAAACGCTTTTGGCGTTAAATTCTTCTTTGATTCTAGCAAACAAAAAGTAAAACTTGACTGGCAAGTTTCAGCAATATCTAATCTTCCAAGAGCGATAAAATTTCCACACAAAAAAACCAAAGTGAAGAACCTTGATTCTAGACCAAGTTTCTTTTCTTATCGATTAAACAATTTTGAAACATTTTTCCCGATTCAAGACAACCGGCTAAATTCTATTTGGGAACCAAAAGACTTGCCTAGTCCTTCAACATTTCCGAATAAATATGTTTATGTTGCTCTAGAAAATAAATCGTATTCTTCGGCCTACGATTCTGCAACTGATAGCTATATTTTCTTTTCAATCACAGAGGGCGTTCAAGGTGGTGAGCTTGATTTTACAATTGGGGAAAAAAGCGACAATGCTCTAAACATATCAAGCAATATTTATCCTATTTCAAAACTATATTTCTGGAATGAAACTCCCAAAAATCGAGTTTACCTAGAAGCAGATAAGAAAACAATTCCGCCAATTATTCTATTTGCCAAACATTCTCAAAATGGAGATTTTGCTGAAGCTTTCAGCTTTACAGAAAATTTCTCTTTAGACCCGCGAAAAAACACTTGGTTATTGCAAAACAAATTATTGCCTTGGTGGGAATTTTTGAAAAACTCAAAACCAATAGAAGACACCATTCTTTTATCTGATGTTCAGCTTGCAAATTGGGATTGGACAATTCCTGTCCAAATTGGCAATGTGCCTTGTTTGGTTGATGAAATGGATATTACGCTTAGTGCAAAATCTGAATTAATGGAAGTAAAAATTTTAGCATATACTATGTAATATGGCAGAGTTTAAGGGTTGGGGGGTGCCTTTAGAACTTGATAGAGCAAAAATTTTAGTAGAGCAAATCGATATTCAAATTTCCGATCCGGGGAAATACATGAATGGAAAAGTAATCGGTTGGAAGATGTAACTTAAATTAAATCGATCCATTTTATAGACAGATCTTCGTTAAATCTTCCGGAATTATCGTGATTTTCGTCAAAGCCCCAATTATTTAGATCGATAGTAACATGATTAATCCGATTAATTAGCAATTTTGTAGAAGCCGCTTCTTGATGGTAATTTAATTTACGGAACAATTTAATCAGTCGATGGATGATTAATTTTAGTTCATCAGTACAAATATTAATTTTTTGATAAACATGATACAAACCATTGTCCGGAATAGCGGCAATTTTAATCATTTGATAAAACTGATTGGTAATATTTTTAAATAACTGATCTATCTGAATCGATTCTTGCATATCAAGAACAAACCAATAAGCTTGATATTTAGCCCATACTTCAATAAAAATACTATTTACCTCAATCAAACTTTGATTGTACAACTTAGAAGTTTTTGCAATAAACGACAAAGCATCTTTTTTATTGGCATGTACTTGAATTGCTTTGTTTGGTAAATAAATCTGATACTTTTTGTCTTTTGTTACAAACGACCACTGATTGTTATTTAAACTTATGTTAAATTTGAGTTGTTTCATATTCAAATATTTATAAAATAGAAAGTAAAATCAAATTACTATTTATTTTCTGTAAATTTACTTTACGCAGTGAGATACAATTGGTTACAGAATAATAATTTCTAAAAAGTATAAATATCAAAGGAAACGCCAATTTATCGCTGTTTTTTGCTTTTCTAACTACTTGAAAATCAATTACTATATTATACATAAAAGCCCTATAATTAATAGTATGTAAATTACTACTTGTGTTATTTTCAAATACTTAGCAACATTTTGAGAATCAGTCATTTTTAGCCTTATTTTATCATAAAAAAAGAGGCTATTTTTAAAATAGCCGTAAAGTAAATCATCTAAAATTTTAATTTCCTTGGTTCACAAATATACTATTCAATATCAATTATTTATCTGTTTTTACACTTATCAGTTATTTACCCTAGTTTGATAATTAGAAACAGGCACTTGATAAGTAGTACCAACTTTTTCTTGATAAAGCTGTATTATCTTTATAGCGCCTATCCTTTTGCACTTATTTATCCTGCAGTTTGTTTATGTTCACTAGATCCACATAATTTCTTAATTGGTCTTGTAAAAAGCGAATCTGCTCATCTTTTTGTTTGAGTTGATCAAATAACTCACTAATAAATGTATTCATGTCATCTGGGTTTGATTGTTGTTTATAGTTGACAGTTGGCTCTCCAACTGATTCAGTTTCACTTTTAAAAGTTCCTTCCCCAAAAAGAAACCACCTTGCATCAAGGTTTTTATATTTCTTCAGAATCCGTACTTGACCTTCACCGGTGATATGCGTTCGATCATTTAACCACGCATTAACATTTGCTATCGACAACCCAATTATACTAGAAAAATTTTTTTGTGAAATATTTAAGGTATCGAAAAATAATTTAAAACGCTCATTCTCACTACACAACATACACCTATTTATTTAGAAATAAAATAAATTAGCATTTAACACATAAAATATTTGCTTTTTTAACCTATTATATTTTACTTTGCATTTAAATTCACAAATATACACAAATATTCACAAAAATTCAACCTATTTAAACATGACAATAAAACAACTGCGAAAATTAAGATCAGAGTTACCATCAGGGGCACTTAAAGAAATTGCCGATGAAACAAAAACTCCTATCTCAACGGTTTCGATGGTGTTAAGCGGACAACGAAAAAATCTTGACATTATTGATCTCGCTATTCTAAAAAGAAATGCTTATCAAAACCGCATCAAAGATCAAAACGAAAAAATTAAACAGCTATGATTCCGGAATACCTAAAAAAAGCTAATCATGAGTTTGTTGATGACAACGGCAGACTAAAAATGATTAAAATTGATTTCCTTGAATTCGAAAATTTCCCGTATTCAATCGTTAAAAAATTTAACGATTCGCTCCAAGCTGATAAAAAAGCACAACTAGGGCTTGAACTTATGAAAACTCCCGAAGATTTTAAGCTTGAACAATACGCTATTTGTTTGCATGGTGGTTTAGATGACATGCCGGATATTGACGAAAACGGAGAAACTACCTTTGAGTTTTTCGATTGCGGTAAACGAGGACACTGTCCGGGCGAAGGCCTTGTTTGTAAAAACATGCTTTGTCAATTCGGCACGCTAAGCCCTCGGCTTATTCAATACTTAAGCTACACGCCTAAAGACATGCACGACAAAGATATTGCCGACGAAATGGGCGTTAAACTTACCACTATTTCAACATTTAGAAAAAGATCGCAAGACGCAATTGGCGTAAACTCTAAAGCGGCACTAGCTGCTTTTGCAATCCAAAAAAATCTAATATAATGTATTTTTCTCATTCCCAACAAATAGAACATTTAGAAAGCTTAAAGCGAAACGCCTCTAGTCCATTAGAAAGGAATATGATATCTTCTATCATTACTTCGGTTCTCGACAGTAAAAGTCACGTGACAATTTCAGGCAATATGATTCGCTGCGAAATGAATCTGGCTCGTTACAAAAAATACATGAAACTGGTTGTAGAACCTGAACGCATTGAAGGACCAAAAGAAATAACAGAAAGCCCAATCATTACTGCTTTAGAATTAAACAGCGCACCTAGCAAAACAGAATAATTATGAAAAATTCTTACCAGCACAGAGCAACACAATTAGATTTGTTTTTCAAACAAACATCAAGACCGTTTCATCCAGAAAAAATAAATCTTCACAATTTCCTAAAAAGCATTATCAAACAGCGTAAAATGCTGATTAAAAAAGAGGAAAGCCTAAAAGATGCTGAACAAGCTGATGAATACATCTCGTTTATTACTCGCCATTGGAACTACTACCACTACACCAAACAGCAGCTTGTCAGCTTCTTTCTTAGGCATTATTACAAATTCTTCTATTTAGCAACGCCATCCCGTCAAAAACACCTGCAAGAATTACAATTGTTTTACTCAAAATAAAAAATTATGTTTTTAAAAATCGACGATCACGAGCAAAAAGAAGTATTATCAATACTTCTACAAGGATTAACGCATAGTTATACGCATCATACACAAGCCGCAGAAATTGAAGCCGAAGTGCTCAAGCAATTTCCTGAAAAAAGCCGTTCTCATAGTACACTTGCTTTTCATATCCACCGAAAAGCACTAATCAAAAAATACCTCGATCGAATTGACATGAAAGAAGCAGAACTTCCAAAACAAGGTTTCTTAAAAATTAGCTCAAGCATCAATAGAAACGGTATTAAAACATAAGCTAAATCCACTTAGGATGCATCCAAAACTTACACAAAAACAGTTGATAGACATCAATCTGAAAAGATTTATCACGCTGAACGAAAAATTATGATAAAAAAAGAAACAATAGACAAAATTTTTGACTCGGCAGACATTTTACAAGTGGTTGGCGACTTTGTACCACTTACGATAAAAGGAGTTAACTGGACCGGACTTTGCCCTTTTCATAACGAAAAAACGCCTTCTTTTATAGTTTCTCCTTCAAAAAATATGTACAAATGTTTTGGTTGTGGCGAAGGCGGAAACAGTGTTTCTTTTTTGATGAAAAGTCAGAATATGAGTTATCCAGATGCGCTTAAATATTTGGCTCATAAATACAATATCACCGTTGAGGAAGAAAAAGAAATCGATCCTGAAGCGGCATCAAAAAAAGAACTAAAAGAACAGTTGATAGCGTTCAATTATTTTGCCGCTTATTTTTATGCCAAGCAATTGTATTCAGAAAAAAACAAATTGGCTTTGCATTATGTTTCAGGCAGATTTACCGAAGAAAGTATAAAACTTTGGAGTCTTGGTTTTGCTCCGGCAAGCGGAAGAGCTTTATACAACGAAGCCAAACTCGCCAATTATAAAGATACTTTTTTGTTGAACACAGGTTTGTTTAGGCAGAACGAAAAAACGGGAGAGTATTATGACTTTTTCCGCAACCGGATTGTTTTTCCGGTAGCCGACAAAAACGGAACTTTTATTAGTTTTTCGGCACGATCAATGCCCGGAGCTGATAAACGCTATGCAAAGTATATGAATCTGAGCGATACAGCGCTTTACAATAAAAAAAACGTGTTATATGGGTTGAACTTCGCACTTAAAAGCATTATCAAAACTGGCGGCGCTATTTTGGTAGAAGGCAATCCAGATGTGGTTAAAATGCACGAAATTGAAATAAGCAATACAATTGCACCGTCGGGCACAGCTTTGACAATTGAACAGCTCAGGCTTATAAAAAAATATTCCGATCGCGTTATTCTTTTATTTGATGGCGACGAAGCCGGACAAAATGCTTTGCGCAAAAACGGTAAACTTTGTATTGCCGAAGGCTTGATTCCTTATGCCGCCGTACTCCCTGCCGACCAAGATCCAGACACTTTTTTCACCGATAAAAAGCAGGCCGAAAAATGGATTGAGGAAAACAAAACCGATTATCTTATTTGGTTTGCCAATTCGCTTTTCGAAAAAGCGGGTCAAGATCCTAGTTTAAAAAACGAAACTGTAAACGAAATAAGTGCCTTGCTCTTTCATTTAAACGCTTCGCAGCGCGATATTTATATCGATCAAATTAGCAAAGCCAATAAAGTAAAAGCTAAACTATTTATAGATGCCTTAAAAGACAAAGAATTTACGGAGCCTGAACGCGACGAAAAAGACGAATATCTTCCTGATGGAGTAGATGCTCAAGAATTTTACCGTTGGGGATTTTACGAATACCAAAACGAATATCATTTTCGTACCAAAGGAGGACTTGAAAAGCTAAGTAATTTTAAAATGATTCCTGTCTTTCATATCGATTCGGTAATGGATCCAAAACGTATTTACGAACTCACCAATTCAAATGGCTATCGCGTAGTAGTTAATTTGGATATGCAAGAAATGACCAGCTTACAAGCTTTTCAGCGTGTAATTGAAGGTAAAGGAAATTTTATGTTTACCGGACAAATGGGGCATTTCCAAAAACTAAAAGCAAAGCTTTACGAAGAAACCCGCACGTGTTTAGAAGTAAAAAACCTAGGCTGGCAAAAAGAAGGCTTTTGGGCTTGGGCTAATGGCATAACAACGCCCGACGGAGAATTCCAAGGCGTTGACGAATACGGCGTTTGCCATTTCAATGAATTGGATTTCTTTATTCCTGCTTTCTCAAAAATCTACATTAAAGACAAAAGCATTTTTCTTGACGAGCGCAAATTTCAATACAAAAAATCGAAGCTCGATTTAGATACCTGGCTTCCTTTATTTTTAAATGTGCACGGACCTAATGCAATGATTGGTTTTGCCTTTTATCTCGCCGCTTTATTTCGTGATCATATTATTTATTTGAATGATAACTTTCCGTTGCTCAACTTATTCGGACAAAAAGGATCGGGGAAAAATACGCTGGCTTACAGTCTGATGGCTTTGTTTGGCAAAAAGCAAACTGAATTCAACATTCACAATGGAACCAAGCCAGGACTGGCAAAACATTTGGAAACCTTTTCGAATGCGATTGCTTTTATCGATGAATACAAAAATAGTCTGGACTTTGATAAAATTGAAACTCTGAAAAGTATTTACAATGCCATTGGTCGATCGAGAATGAATATGGATAAAGGAGGGAAAAAGGAAACAACCGCCGTAAATCAGGCCGTAATTCTTGCCGGACAGGAAATGCCAACCGTTGATATTGCGCTCAGTTCCAGGATGATTTACCTTACTTTTTTATCGAAAGAAGGGCTTACTAAAGAAAAAAAAATCAATTTCGAGAAGCTTCAGGATATGGAGCGCGACGGACTAAGCCATTTTACACACCATTTTTTAAAGCATCGCAAATATTTTGTAGAGTTCTTTAAAGAAAACTACGAAAAAGTAATGCAGAAGCTGACCACCGACACTAAAGGCGAAGAAATTAACGACCGTATTTTACGGAATAATGCCACTGTTTTAGCCGCTTTTGTAACTATGGAGCAAAAAATAAACTTCGCGTTCGATTATAAAGCACTCTATAAACACATACTCGAAGTTATCCGCACACATAACAACCAGTTAAAGCAAAGCGACGAAATAGGAGTTTTTTGGAATTTGCTTGAAGCGCTGTTTGATGATAATGTATTGATTGATAGATGGCATTTCAAAATAGATCACTTGTTAAGAATCAAGACAATAGAAGGTATGGAAATGCAATGGCCGGAAGGAAAAAGAATACTACGTTTTAAATTCAATGCAATGGCTTCTATGTATGCCAAACATATAAAACAAAGAGGCGATAAAGCTCTACCTGCTGACAGTTTAAAGCATTATTTAAAAACCTACAAACATTTTATAACTGTTGAGAAAAGCTGCCGTTTTACTGTTACTTATTACGATGCAGAAGCTAAAGAAACAAGATCGAAATCGCAAACAACAACCGCGTTTTGTTTCGATTACGATAAACTAGGAATAAATATGGAAAGACTTGATGAAAAAACAGAAGCAATCAATCAAATGAATGGAAATGCAATAAATAAACTCAATCCACAATTAGCAATGCAAGAAGTAAAGGATGATATGCCTTTTTAATGCATTTTTTTTAAAATCTCAACAGAATGGAAAAAACACAGCTACACTCAACTACAACAACTACAAATCTAATAATAAGAAAGTTAAGTAGTAAAAAAGTGTAGTTGTTTGTAGTTGAGTGTAGTTGAGTGTAGTTGTTGTAGTTTTTAAAAAGTTGTTGTAGTTGTTTAAAATGAGAGTTAAAGTGTTGAAAACGTGGTTTGTAGTTGTTGTAGTTGTAAGTAGTTGCCTTTTAGTGTACCGTTCTCAGAAAAAATAAAAAAAATGATTGAAGTAAGCCTAAGTTTAACACCAAATTGCCCCTGGAAAATTGTAATGCGTAATCATCCGGTATTAAAAAACTATGATGTTTTACCCGAAAACACACGGTTGGCTAAGGCTCCCGATTTTTTAAACACAGAAGGAAAGTTCTTTTTAGGCAAAGCTTATTTCTGGCAGCGCTTATACGATACTGAATTTAAGGCCAGCCGCACTACTAAAGACAGTTATGACGACGATTTTAAAGCAGCAATACAAGGAAAAAGAGTATGGATATTAACTTAAAAAGTACTATATGTGCTATTAATTTTACACTTTGTTATAGCCAGTTGAATTATTAGATAAGATTGATTTAATTTAAAAAACGAAATAAAATGAAAACAAGATTTAACAGAACTATTGCTAAAGACATTGCAGAAACAAGTTTTGGATATGTACTCGACTGTATACTTGGATATTCAGACACAGGTTATGACATGGGAACTGAAGCAAGTGAATTTGAACAAAACTTTGAAGAAGATTTGGAAGAAAAGAATATTGTAATTACCGACAAAAGAATAAAAAATATCTCAGAATTACATGAAAAAATGAGATTTGATTTCATTTCTAAAACACGCAAAAAATTCTATGATAAGCACTCAGTGTAGTATTGGCGGTAACG
>JAFGWF010000045.1 GCA_016937295.1 Bacteroidales bacterium | reverse complement strand
GGATTGTTTCGGGAAGCGTTTAACGCCTTAGTAGCTGTGGACTCCATGGCTATGCGCGAAAAATTTCAATTCAATAAAGTGGATTTATATCGAAATTTAAGTATCGCCGCCGTAAATCTTAAGTTGTATTCTGATGCAAGTCGCTGGCTTAAAAGCTATTACGATATTTCCCGCAAAGAGCATAGATTTTACGAGTCGGTGCAAGCTTTAGAAATGATGGCTCTCATAAATAGGCAGCAGGGCAATTATCGGCAAGCTTTGAATAATACTCTCGAATTGGTTGAGTTACATGCCAAAGCGGAAGATAAAAATCTACCTTATTATTGGTTTACACTGGCTGAAGATTATCTTTCCGTAGAAGATTTTGCCAATGCTCGTCTCAATTTTGAGAAAGTAATTGAGCATCAACCAAATGATATTTTAATGGTTAATGCCTACCTCTATCTCGCAAAGATGGCTGAAAAGGAAAATGATGAACCTTCAGTGATTAAGCATCTAAACAGAGCTTGGGGAATTGCCAAAAATTATGACACACAGGTAGAAATTCTTAATCAATTGACTACCATGTACATTAAACAAAATAATGTGACAAAAGCAAAAGAGTTTAATCGAATGACATTAGCTCTTGCAGATAGCGTTAGTTATGAAAATCAGTTTACGGTGTATCAATTGGCGCAGGAGATTAGGGTTAAGGAAAAAAACTATAAAGAGGCTTACGATTTTGCCTTGCGCGTAAATCAGGTGAACGATAGCATCATAGCCATTAATTTGCGTAATGAAAAAGAATTGCAAATTATCAGTCATCAATTGGCTCAATTTGAAAAGAGTCGTCAATTTGAATTTGTCAAGAACAATATGGATATTTTGACGCAGCAGCGACAACAGCTTGAGCGTGATAAGGTTGAAAAGGAGATAGAGTTGCTTCGTGCCGAAAAGGCCGCACGCCGAGCAACACAGGAAAATTTGAAACTTCGCTTAGCCAAAGCCGAATCGGATGCGTTGATTTTTCAGCAGGAGCTGACGAATAAAGAAAATGAAGCAACAATAGCGGCAATGCAAAGTGTAAATGCCAAAGCGGAGTTGGTTTTAGTTAGGGATAGTATTCAAAAGCTTCAATTTCAGCGCGATATAAGTCGAATCAATACCGAAAAACGCTTGGCTGAGTTGGAAAAAGAGCGTGCCGAACGGCGCATTTTATATTTGATTGTCATTCTAATTCTGGCCATCATTTCTATCCTTCTTTTCGTTTTTTCTTATTTTGGAATGCGCAATGTCAACCGGAAACTACAGGAAAAAAATATCATAATTGAGTTAGAAAAAAAGAAATTGGAAGAAGCGTTATCGCGTTTGAAAGCGGCGCAAGACCAGTTGATTGAGTCGGCGCGACTGGCAAGCTTAGGCCAGCTTACCGCAGGAATAGCTCATGAAATCAGAAATCCGCTGAACTTTATTAACAATTTTGCCCATCTCAGTCAAACCTATGCTTCCGACATAGAGAAAATGGTTTTACTCGAAGGTCATCAGTTGGATAGTTTCACGGCTAACGAATTGATAGATATTGCCAAGTTACTTCACGAAAATACAACCAAGATTGAGGAGCATGGCCAACGTGCAGCGCGGATTGTGTCACAAATGCTTGATACAGCGCGCAAACCAGCCAATATCAAAGAGGCTCTCGACCTCAATCTTTTAGTTCGCGATTCGGCAAATTTGGCCTATCAAGGAATTCGTGGCACAAATCCACGTTTTGCTGCTACCCTACACTTTGATTTACAACCCGATTTGCCCCTAATCACAGCCTCTGCCCAAGAAATTGGACGCGTTTTGTTGAATATTATCGGAAATTCCTGTCAAGCGTTGGAGTCTAAACTTTCCCAAAAAGCGGGTTTCATGCCAAAAATCGACATTCAAACTCGTGCCGAAGCTGGTGTTGTTAGAATTGAAATTACCGACAATGGCCCGGGAATTTCGGACTCGGTGAAAGAAAAAGTCTTTGAACCTTTTTTTACTACCAAACCTGTTGGAAAAGGAACCGGCTTAGGACTTGCCATGAGTTTGGATATAATCCGAAATGGTCATAAGGGAAACTTGCGTTTCCTCTCTGAAATAGATACGTTTACAACCTTTATAATTGAATTGCCCATTGAACCAGCCCAATAACAAAAGTTTTCAGTTGAATATCCTTTCGGTTGACGATGAGCCCGATATGGAATTGCTTATCAGTCAGATATTTCGGTCTGAAATTCGGTCGAACAAATACCGGTTTTTCTTTGCTTCCAATGGATTGATAGCTCTTGAAAAATTACAATCGAATCCCGAAATAAATCTACTGCTTGTTGACATCAATATGCCGGTTATGGATGGGCTTACTCTGCTTAAATCTGTTGTGGCTCAGAACAATCCGCTGCTTAAAGTTGTCATCATTTCCGCGTATGGCGATATGGATAATATTCGACAAGCAATGAATCTCGGCGCTTATGATTTTGTCACAAAACCAATCGACTTTAGCGACTTGAAACTGACCATCGACAAGGCAGAAACCGAGATTCATTATTTGCTGCGAAAACAAAAACAAAGTCAGCGACTGAAAACCTTAGAGGCTGACGTTCAGGCCGGTGCAATCATTCAGAATAGCCTTTTGCCTGATTTGGACCTTATTCGCAAACGTTTTCCTACGCTCCAAATTGCCGATTTGTATAGTCCGGCCAAAACGGTCGGGGGAGATTTTTACGACATCTTTGTTTTGCCTGACGGAAAGCTTGGTGTAATCGTTGCCGATGTGAGCGGAAAAGGAATTCCGGCAGCCGCTTTTATGTTGATTTGTCATACTGCTACTACGATTTTTGCCAATCAAAATAGTAATCCCTCGCGCATTTTCAGTAAGGTAAACAGTTATCTTGTCGCGCATAATTCTCAATCTATGTTTGTTACTGCTTTGCTGATGATTTTTGATATTGAAAACAAAAAATTATTTATTTCAAATGCAGGACATAATAAGCCTTTCATTGTTGATAATCAGAATGTTGTTGAAATGAATTTGCCCTCAAATGTGGTATTGGGAATCATTCCTGACTACGATTTTGAGGATGTTGAAATGGATTTTGAGCCAAATCAAACTTTTTTCCTTTACACCGATGGCCTTTCGGATGCCGTGGATAAAAATGGAAATATATTTGGAATAGATAGAATCCATTTGTGTTTGGAATCATGTAAAAATTTGCCTGTTTATCAATTGGTTAATACTCTGAAAACCGAGGTGGATAATTTCTCGGCAGGCCTTGAACCTTTTGATGATATAACACTTGTTGGGCTTAGGTTTGAACATTAATTACCTGCTTTATATTAAATTCCAATTATCGAATATCCTACCTCGTTTTTAGTTTATTTGGCTTACTTTCGCAGCCTCAAACTTTAACTAACTTGAAAGATTTAACAACCGGTAATGTAGCAACTCGAATCCTGACTTTTGGATGGCCATTTCTTTTTGCCAATCTGTTTCAGCAGTTGTATAATTTCGTTGACGGTTGGGTAGTCGGCAAATTTATTGGCACAGAAGCTTTGGCCGCAGTGGGCGCCTCTTTTCCCGTTATTTTTATTTTAATATCACTTCTTATCGGTATTTCAACGGGAATCACCATTGTGGTTTCCCAGTTTTTTGGCGCCAAACAATTTGACAATGTCATAAAAGCGATTAATACTTTTTTTGTTTTTATTTTTATTTCCTCTTTGGTGATGTCGGCTTTGGGAATTTATTTTGCCAGAGATATTTTTGTAGCTTTAAAATTGGCGCCTGATGTCATTGATTTGGCTGTCGATTACTTGGTTATCTACCTTGGAGGTATGATTTTTATGTTTGGATTTTATGGAACGAATGCCATCTTGCGCGGAATGGGCGACAGCAAAACTCCGTTATACTTTACCATTTTTTCAACTATCACGAATG
Organism: Bacteroidales bacterium; assembly: GCA_016937295.1. GTDB lineage: Bacteria > Bacteroidota > Bacteroidia > Bacteroidales > UBA1556 > UBA6267. Next base: position 3,590 of record JAFGWF010000045.1, on the reverse strand, counting down.
TTGTGCTTGATTTGGTTTTTGTTCTCTATTTCGATATGGGTGTAAAAGGGGTAGCCTATGCCTCCGTAATTGCTCAGGGGCTCGCCTTCATTATCATTACTTATGTGATGAATCGAAACAATAATCTGATTCATTTCTCCTTCAAAAATTTGAAATTCGACTGGGATATTTTCAAAAAAAGTATTCGGATTGGATTGCCAACCGGTATGCAACAAAGTTTTGTGGCTTTCGGAATGGTGGCTATTATGGGAATTGTGGCCGATTTTGGTACGGAAACCGTTGCGGCTTTTTCTGTGGCCGGTCGTTTAGATGCGTTGGCTTCCACTCCGGCAATGGCACTTGCGGCTGCTTTGGCCGCTTTTGTTGGCCAAAATATTGGCGCTAATAAAATGAATCGAGTGCGTCAAGGGTTTATGGTTAGTTTGGTCATTTCTGCGGCTATGTCGCTCATTGTCACTGCAATAGTTGTTCTTTTTGGAAGACCTGTGATGGGGTTTTTCACTAACGACATTCAAGTGATCGAAATCGGTTATCACTACCTGCTGATTGTTAGTTCGTTCTATATTGTTTTCTCCAGTATGTTTATCACTCATGGTGTACTGCGGGGAGCGGGCGACACCTTTATTCCCATGATTATTACCCTCCTTGCTCTTTGGGTTTTACGAATCCCATTTTCTTGGTTTCTTTCGCGAGAAGAAATCTGGTTTGGGTTGAATTTTAATTTGTTTGGTTTGCAAATAGATTTCTACCATTTCACTTTTAACGGTTTTGGAGTTGACGGCATTTGGTGGGGTATTCCTTTAGCCTGGGCTTTTGGCTTTAGCGCATCCTATATTTATTATCGCACCGGCCGATGGAAAACTAAATCCATAATTCTTCACGAAGAACCTGCCCCTGAAGAAATTGTCTGATTTCCTCCACTTCTTTTATTCCTTTTTAAATATCCTAACCTGCCTCAACTATCTTTTTGCTGAAAATCAAAAAATTTGTTGATTTTTATAATCAAAACACATTTTTAGTACATTTCTGCCAAATCAATTTTATGCTTTTTCATATAATATTTTTGTTTTTAGCGATTTAAGATATTGATAAATAAAGCTTTATCCTATCAACAGCTTATTCATAATTATTATAAATAAGGATGCGTTTTCTTTTCACGCCCATTTACTAAGTTTTGATTTTTTATCTTTGCCCACATTAACGAATTATGAAATTATAAGCTTACTATAAAATGCAAAAATTAGTTTTATTAGGTGATGAAGCAATTGCACAAGGAGCTATAGATGCCGGATTAACGGCCATTTATGCGTATCCTGGAACGCCTTCAACCGAGATTACCGAGTACGCAATCCGATCGAAAGAAGCTCGAAACGGACAAATTACCGCGCAATGGACAGCCAACGAAAAAACTGCTTTAGAAGCCGCAATTGGTGTGAGTTACGCAGGGAAAAGGGCAATGGCCTGCATGAAGCATGTTGGGCTGAATGTGGCTGCTGACCCATTTATGAATTCTTCTATTACCGGAGTAAATGGGGGTTTGGTTATCGTTTCGGCAGACGATCCTTCGATGCACAGTTCGCAAAACGAGCAAGACAGCCGCTATTTCGGAAAGTTTGCTCAAATGCCTGTTTTAGAGCCGGTTAACCAGCAAGAGGCTTACGATATGATGGCTTATGCCTTCGATTTGTCCGAACGATTAAACATTCCTGTGTTGATGAGGATTACTACTCGTTTGGCTCATAGTCGTGCCGGTGTTCAATGTGTCAACGAAAAAAGGCAGCAGAATGGTTTTGGTTTGCCCAAAGACTCTCGGCAATTTGTTTTGCTACCTTCTATTGCTCGCCGCAACTATAAAATGTTGCTTAATAATTGGCCTTTGATTGAGCAAGAGTCGGAGATAGCCGGATTTAATGAATATATTGATGGTTCGGATAAAAGCATGGGAATTATTGCCACCGGAATTGCTTTCAACTATTTGATGGAAAACTTTGAAAATCGGGTGATCCCTTTCCCTGTTGTGCGTATTTCGCAATACCCTGAGCCAACGGAAATGATTCGCAGACTTTATGATTCAGTGGATAAGGTTTTAGTATTGGAAGAAGGTTATCCGATGGTGGAAGATCGACTGAGAGGAATCCTGAATCACGGAAAACAAATTCTTGGACGTTTAGACGGCACCATTACCCGAGACGGGGAATTGAACCCGACTATTATTGCCAAAGCATTGAATAAACATATTCCCGAAACGTTGCCAGCCTCGGAAGTTGTTGTAAGTCGTCCTCCTGCACTTTGTGCCGGTTGTCCACATATCGACAGTTATAATGCTCTCAATGAGGCGCTTGCAGATGCCGGACAGGGGCATGTTCTGGCTGACATCGGTTGCTACACACTTGGCGCCTTAGAGCCTTTTATGGCTGTGAATAGTTGTGTGGACATGGGAGCTTCCATTACTATGGCCAAAGGAGCTGCCGATGCCGGATTGCAGCCTGCAGTGGCGGTGATTGGTGATTCTACTTTCACCCATAGCGGAATGACCGGTTTGCTCGATGCCATAATTCATAAAACTCCTATAACTGTGGTGATTTTGGATAATGGCACCACCGGAATGACCGGCGGACAACCTTCGGAAGCTACAGGCCGTTTGGAAGATATTTGCCTTGGTTTAGGTGTGGAGAAAGATCATATCCATGTGCTTAACCCAATCAAGAAATATCATGATGAAAATGTGGCAATCATCAAAAAGGAGTTTGATTATCAAGGTGTTTCGGTGATTATTCCCCGCCGTGAGTGTATCGTTACTTTAAATGCAAGGTTGCGTCATTTGAAAGCGGAAAAAGCAAAATCGTAATATTCAATTCAATAAATTATTAATGGAAGGAAGTCGATTTGCGATTTTTCCTTCTGCCAAAATAAACCTAAAGTTATGAAAACTGATATAATTCTGGGAGGCGTTGGAGGACAGGGAATTCTGTCGATCTCGGCTATAATCGGAACTGCCGCAGTGGAAAAAGGCCTCAACGTTAAACAAGCCGAAGTGCATGGAATGAGCCAAAGGGGAGGGGATGTGATGTCGAATCTGCGCCTTTCTTCCGAAGTTATTTATTCCGATTTAATCCCAAAAGGACAAGTGGATATCATTATTGGTGTGGAGCCTATGGAAGCCCTACGCCATAAAGCTATGCTTAATCACGAAGGTTGGTTAGTGACTAATTCAATACCTTTTATCAACATTCCCAACTATCCCGAGTTGGAGGATATTTATGCCGAAGTGCGTAAGATTAAAAATCATATTCTGATTGATGCCGATGCCATTGCCAAACAAGTTGGATCTGTACGAGCATCCAATGTGGTGATGTTAGGCGCTGCAGCTCCTTTTCTAAATATTCCTGAGGATGCTTTCTTCATTGCCATTCAGCGAATTTTTGGTTCCAAAGGAGACGATGTGGTGCAGTTGAATATTAACGCTTTTAAAGCCGGATTCGCTGAAGCACAAAAAGTTATCGAATCAAAATAAACATTTTTCAATGGGATTTTTGAATAGAATCCAATAAATAAAAAAGAGGCTTCCCGATTGGTGAAGCCTCTTTTTT
>JAFGWF010000269.1 GCA_016937295.1 Bacteroidales bacterium | reverse complement strand
GAATCTAATAATCGCTGTTGGACAAAGGAGTTAGAGCCTAATTCTACTACACCAAAAATATCCGGATTCACATATTGTACAACACGTCTGAGTGGTTTTTCTTTGTCTAAAAAGGAATTATTCGATGTTGTGCAATAAGTCGTTATATTGCCGTAGTTCAGCAGATTATAAGTCATTACACGTAAACTATCTTGAGCCAATAATTGATTAGAAAGAAAACACAAAATGCAAAATTGAATTAACGCTTTTAACATAACTATTCGGTTAATTGTTGGACAATTTTTCAACGGCATTTTCAATACGACTGATAGTTTCCGTTTTACCAATCAATGCAATAATGTCGAAGATGTGAGGACCTTTTGAAGCACCCACGAGGGCAAGTCTAAAGGCATTCATCACTTTTCCCATCGAAAGTTCTTTGGCTGCAATCCACTCTTTTACAATCAATTCGGTGTTTTCGGCAGAAAAATCTTCAATGGCTGAGAGTATATCTTTTAACTCCAACATGATATGAGCGCTATCCTCTTTCCAGTTTTTCTTCACCGCTTTTTCATCGTATTCCAAAGGAGCAATAAAGAAAAAAGAAGCTTGTTCCCAAAGGTCTTTAACAAATATCGCTCTTTCCTTGACAAGACCAACAATTGAGGCAAGATTTTGTGGAGCCGGTTTTCCGATTTTTGATTCTAAAATTGGTGCGAATAGGTGAGCCAAAACAGCATCATCCGTTTCCTTTAAATACTGTTGATTGAACCATTTTGCCTTATCCGGATCGAAGCGAGCACCCGATTTATTCACCCTTTCTAAACTAAAAGATTGAATAAGTGACTCCATATCAAACAATTCCCTGTCGTCTGAAGGATGCCAACCTAATAAAGCAAGCATGTTTAGAAATGCTTCAGGAAAATACCCTTCTTCACGATATCCCATCGATTTTTCCCCTGTTTCAGGATTTATCCATTCCGTTGGAAATACCGGAAAGCCTAATTTATCTCCATCACGTTTGCTAAGTTTGCCATTTCCAGCCGGCTTAAGCAGTAGAGGAAGATGGGCAAATTGAGGAGCCTGCCAGCCAAAAGCCTGATAAAGCAAAACATGCAACGGCAAAGAGGGTAACCACTCTTCACCACGAATAACATGGGAAATTTTCATTGTATGGTCGTCCACAATATTGGCCAAATGATAGGTCGGCATTCCATCCGATTTAAAAAGAATTTTATCGTCTAATGTGTTCGTATTCACGATTACTTGTCCGCGAATGATATCATTCATCATAACATCTTGGTTTTCCGGTATTTTGAACCGTATCACATAAGGCACGCCATTTTCGATTAATTCTTTTGCCTTTTCCATACCAAGATGGATGGAATTATTCAAATTGTTTCGGTTCAAAATCCCGTAAACAAAAGCAGTTCCGGCTTTTTCGGCTTCCTCGCGGTGTAAGTCCAATTCGGCAGCACTATCAAACGCGTAATAAGCTAAATCTTTGTCGATAAGCTCTTGTGCAAATTGAGCGTAAATTTCTTTTCGTTCGCTTTGGCGATACGGACTGTATGGTCCTCCTTCACGAATGCCCTCATCTATTTCAATTCCACACCATTGCAAAGCATCCATAATATATTCCTCGGCTCCTTTCACATAGCGAGCTTGGTCGGTATCTTCGATGCGAAGAATCATGGTGCCACCATGATGGCGAGCAAATAAAAAATTATAGAGCGCGGTGCGAACACCACCAATATGCAGCGGTCCTGTTGGGCTTGGAGCAAAACGTACACGAATATCTTTTGTCATAATTTTCGAAAATTTAGAAAGGCAAAAATAGGAAATCTAATCCATTGCTTGGTTTAAAGTTCGAGGCAAAGCTAATTTCGATTCTTTGCATTCCTACATAGCCTACCATAAGTTAAACTGCTGAATTTTGTTTTATTACACGATGATTATATTATTTTTGCAAACCTTAAAATCAATAAGGCATCAAAGATAATTCATGGATAATATTCGAAATTTTTGTATTATAGCCCATATCGACCACGGTAAAAGTACACTTGCCGACCGCCTGTTGGAATACACGGATACGGTGAGTGAGCGTGATTCACAAGCCCAAATTTTGGATAATATGGATTTGGAACGCGAAAGAGGCATCACGATAAAAAGTCATGCCATCCAGATGGACTATGAGCAGGACAACAAAAAGTATAAGTTAAATTTGATTGATACTCCCGGTCATGTGGATTTCAGTTATGAAGTGAGTCGCTCAATTGCAGCGTGCGAAGGGGCTCTACTCATTGTTGATGCCACACAAGGTATTCAGGCTCAGACTATTTCCAATCTTTATTTGGCCATTGAACATGATTTAGAAATCATTCCTGTTTTGAATAAAATGGACTTGCCCAACGCCATGCCGGAAGAGGTTAAAGATCAAATTATTGATTTGATTGGTTGCAGCGAAGAGGATATTATTGAGGCAAGTGGAAAAACAGGTTATGGTGTTGATAAAATTTTAGAAGCCATTATCCAAAAAGTTCCTGCGCCAAAAGGCAACACTGAAGCGCCATTGCAAGCATTAATTTTCGATTCGGTATTCAATAGTTTCAGAGGGATAATCGCTTATTTCAGGATTTTCAATGGAACCATTAAAAAAGGGGATTCGGTAAAATTTTTCAATACGGGCAAAGAATACGAAGCGGATGAAATTGGCGTTTTGCGGCTTAATCAAGAGCCCAGAAGCGTGATGAGCGCCGGAGATGTCGGATACATAATTTCAGGCATAAAAACTTCTTCGGAGGTAAAAGTTGGAGACACTATCACCCATGTTACGCGCAGTTGTTCAGCAGCAATTGATGGATTTGAAGACGTAAAGCCAATGGTTTATGCCGGAATCTATCCCGTGGATACTGATGAATACGAAGAATTGCGGTCGGCTATGGAAAAACTCCAACTCAACGACGCCAGTCTCACCTTTCAACCGGAATCTTCTGTGGCTTTAGGCTTTGGTTTCCGTTGCGGATTTTTAGGATTACTGCACATGGAAATCATCCAAGAGCGCCTCGACCGTGAGTTCGACATGGACGTAATTACCACAGTTCCAAACGTTAGCTATAAAGTTCATACTAAAAAAGATGAAATCTTAGATGTTTACAATCCCTCCGGCTTGCCCGATATTAGTAAAATCGATTTTATTGAAGAACCTTTCATTTTAGCACAAATTATTTTGCAAGCGGAATTTATGGGGCCAATTATGAAACTCTGCCTTGAAAAACGTGGAGTTTTGAAAAATACGGTTTACCTAACAAGCAATCGAGTTGAGCTTACATTCGACATGCCTTTAGGAGAAATTGTCTTTGATTTTTACGATAAACTTAAGTCTATTTCAAAAGGTTATGCGTCATTTGATTATCATCTCAACGGATTTCAACCGGCAAAATTAGTTCGGCTTGACATTTTGCTAAATGGTGAGCAAGTAGATGCCCTTTCCACACTTCTTCACGTGGATAATGCCTATGAGTTTGGACGAAGAATCTGCTCAAAACTAAAAGATTTAATTCCTCGTCAGCAATTCGATATTGCTATACAAGCCGCGATCGGAGCCAAAATTATCGCTCGTGAAACCGTAAAAGCGGTACGAAAAGACGTAACGGCCAAATGTTATGGAGGAGATATTTCCCGAAAACGCAAACTGCTTGAAAAACAAAAGAAAGGTAAGAAGCGTATGAGGCAGGTTGGAAATGTTGAAGTTCCTCAGACAGCGTTCTTGGCTGTTTTGAAATTAGATTAAAGCAATAAAGCAACTAACTGATAAACAATAAAAAAGGCCATCAATGATGGCCTTTTTTATTGTGTTTATTCCGTGCTTATTTTATTTCAACACCGGCTGTTTGAAAAATATAAGTGATAGCATTCACCATATCTTCATCGGTTAAATCAACGCGACCACCTTTTGGAGGCATCACACCGTTTGCTCCGGTATAGCCTTCGATAGTGTGTTTTTTAACAGTCTCGAAACCTTGAGCAGCACTGGTTTCCCAACGTGCTTTGTCGGTTAATTTAGCAGCGCCTGCAATACCTGCATCGTGGCAAGCCATACAAACTTGTTTGTAAACTTCTTCGCCTTTTACGGCATCACCTAATACAGCAACAGGAGCTTCTTCAGCAGGAGCAACAGTTTCGGCAGGAGTAGCTTCTTGAGCAACTTCAGGTTCAGTAGCTGGAGTAGTTTCTCCACCACATGAGGTCATTACCATTGTTCCAAAAATTAATGCAGCAGCAAATAAATAGACTTTCTTCATAGTTTTATAATTTTGATAGTTAGTTTAAAAAGCAAATATAGAAGATAATTCCATTGAAATAATATTTTTTATATCATGTTTTTTCGATATGTCTTTGAATCATTAACGATTATTTTGCTTGTCAAATATCTGTTCCACATTTTGCTTGTCTTTTTGGAGCTGAATTCGTAATTCCTCAGGTCCTGAAAAAACAATCTCATCCCTTATTTTTTCTATAAATCTTATGGTTAAAAACTCACCATAGATGATTTCATCAAAATCGAAGATATGAACTTCTAAGGCCTTCTGATCTATACCAAAGGTTGGCCGATGACCAATATTCATCATTCCTTTGTGCCACTTCATGCGATATTTAACTTCTACAGCATAAACGCCATCAGTAGGAATAAGTTTAAGATTGTTGCGAAGAAGGATATTTGCCGTAGGAAAATCAAGTTTGCGTCCAATTTTATAGCCATGAATCACTGCTCCTGACATCGTATAAGCATAACCAAGAAGTTTATTTGCAGCATGTATATCGCCATCAGCCAACGATTTACGAATCTTTGTGCTACTTACTGCCACGTTTTCAATATCATGCTGAGGAATTCGTTCCACATCGATTCCGCGTTCGTGCAGCAACTCCGATACATCGGTCTGTTGCTCATCGGATCGACCAAACCGATGATCGTATCCAATAACCATCGATGAAATTCCCAATCCAAGTATTAAATAATTTTCGATAAACTCCACTGAAGTTTGTTGACTAAACTCATAAGTAAAAGGCAAAATAAGAAGATAATCCACGCCCATTTCAGCCAAAAGCGAAATCTTCTCTTCCTTGTCGGTAAGCAGTTTTAAGTTTTTGATATTATTTTGTAAAACCAAACGCGGATGAGGCTCAAAAGTAATTACCATTGAGGGTTTGCGAAGTGCTTTAGCTTTTTGCAATAATTGATTAATAATCAGCCTATGGCCGCAGTGAAGACCATCAAAAGTACCCATTGTAACAACGGCTTTTCGAACATCAACCTCATTCAAATTATTAAAAACATGCATGATTTACTCTTTTGTCAGAATTTGTTCCAAAACATTCATTGCCAAGCTACTGGCACCAATTCTAAAGTATTGATTGCTCATCCAAGCCTCTCCGAGGACATACTCCAATAGAGTTACATATTTCAGAGCTTCAGTTGCTGTGCGAATGCCTCCGGCGGGCTTAATCCCTATTTTCTCACCGGTTCGTTGATAATGGTCTTTTATTGAAAGCAGCATCACATAGAAAGCCTCCGGCGTGGCTGCTCCAGGTATTTTTCCGGTAGAAGTTTTTATAAAATCGGCTCCGGCATTGATGGCAAGCTCCGAAGCATGTCGAATAGCTTGATAATTAGGAAGTTCTCCTGTTTCGAGAATAACCTTCAGATGCGCTTTTCCGCAAGCTTTTTTGATGCTTTTTATTTCGTTGTGAATAAAGTCGTAATCATTTTCAAGGTATTTCCCTCGGCTGATGACCATGTCTATTTCGTCGGCTCCTTGAGCTACAGCATACGTTACTTCGGCAACGCGCAAATCGAGAGGAGATTGTCCTGAAGGAAATGCACCCGCCACAGCAGCTACTTTTATGCCGGTGCCTTGTAGTAATGCTTTTGCCTGTGCCACAAAAACCGGATAGAAACAAACCGCAGCCACATTTGGAATATCCGTTCCATTGTTCTTGAATTGTCGAGCTGTTCTACAAACTTCTTCAATCTTTTTAGGATTGTCCGTTCCTTCCAAAGTGGTTAAGTCAATGCAGTTAAGCACAAGACGCAAGGCTTCCTTTTTGCTGATTTGAGTAGAATTTGTTGCTAAAATTTGTGCAACTTGACTTTCCACTTCGGCTTTGTTGTATGTTAACGGAAATTTATCCATTTTAAATCTGATTTATCATTTCATGAATCCTTTGCCAACGGTTTTCATCCATTTTTGCACCAACAACCTCAATAACATTGCCGGCAACAATAGAACCTATTCGAGCACATTGGTCAGGGGAATAACCCTTAGTCAGTCCGAAAAGAAAACCGGCAGCATATAAATCACCTGCGCCGGTGGTGTCGATACTATTGGCTTGGATGATTCCGGCAGAATAAATCTTGCCTCCGGTTTTTACTAACGAACCGTTTTTGCCCGTTTTTACAATGGTTAAATCGACAGTTTTAGCCAATTCTTCTAAAGCTTGCTCCGGTTCTTTTCCGGTGAATGCTCTTGCTTCTTCTTCATTGGCAAATAAAATATCGACTTTGTTTAGAATAGACTTTAAAAAATCCAAATTAGCCTCAACTACATTATAAGCAGCCAAATCGAGACACACTTTACATCCGGCTTGAGAAGCTAAATCCACCGCCCGCTTTATCAACTGATGGTTTTGAACAAGATAACCCTCAATATAGAAGATGTCGTAGTTAATGAATAATTCAGGCGTAAGGTCGTCAGGACTCAGTTCAACTGCAGCACCAAGATAGGTTGCAAAAGTGCGTTCTGCATCAGGTGTAACTAAAGCAACAGCTACTCCCGACTTACTTTCACTGAACATCAGTTTCGACTCTATTCCGTTGTTTATTAAGTCTGTATGAAAAAAATGTCCGGTTTCGTCTTGACCAACTTTTCCAAAAAAAGCAGTTTCTAAACCCAATTTAGCCAGTCCATGTATTGTGTTAGCAGCCGAACCACCGGAAGCTTTGCCCGTTGGAAGGTCTTTTGCACTTTGAACTACGGCATTAGCCCTGTCGAAATCGACTAATTGCATGGAACCTTTTGGTAAATTATGCGACTGTAACAGCGAGTCATCATTAGTTTTAATTAATAAATCGGTGAGGGCGTTACCCATTCCTAAGATCTTCATATTAAATTATTTAAATATTATTATTGCTATTCGTTTTAGCTTTTTTTCAGTGCTCTAAACCACAGGAAAGCACCTGCAAGCACCATTGGAATTGAGAGCCATTGCCCCATATTTAACAACATTCCGGCTTCAAAAGCTACTTGGTCATTTTTGATAAATTCGATGAAAAATCGCATACCGAAAACTGCCACCAAGAAAATTCCAACAATCAATCCATGTGGTGTTTCCTTTCCCCTTTTTCGGTATAAAATCCACAATATCACAAAGATAACTAAGTAGGATAATGCTTCATAGATTTGGGTTGGATGTTTTGGCACAGTTTCACCATTTCGTTCAAAAACAAAACCCCAAGGCAAAGTTGTTTCATAGCCATAGATTTCGGAATTCATAAGGTTTCCCAGACGAATTAACGCTCCGGTAAGTGCAGTAGGAATGGCAATGCGGTCTAATGTCCAGAGATAACTTCGCTTAAATTTTCGGAAATAGAAAACCAATGCTATTAGAATTCCAATTGTACCTCCATGACTGGCTAATCCTCCATGCCACACTTTCAGAATTTCGCCTGGATGTGCCAAATAATAATCCGGCTCATAGAAAAAAACATGTCCTAAACGAGCACCAAGAATGGCTCCCAAAAGCACATATAAAGTGAGCTTATCGACCTCTTCTACCGGCAATCCCTCACGTTTATAAAAACTTTGAACGATGTAGTACGAAATCAGAAACCCTAATGCGAAAAAAAGTCCGTAATATCGGATTTCGAAATTACCAAATTCAACAATGGCCGGGCTGATATTCCAATGAATGTAGTTTAATAGATTCATAAAATAAACATTTATTTTGAAGAAATAATGCAAAATAACCTCGCTGAAAATAAACTAATTACGTTTTATTTTAAAAATATATCAACGAAGAAAACAGCTTACAAAAGTAAACGTTTTATTTTAAGAGAGTTCTAAAAATATGTTCAAAAAAGAGGAAGAGGATATGGCGTGATAAAAAAAAGCCTGAGCCTTCGTAAAAAGATTCAGACTTGCCCCTTGAAATAAATTTCGTGGGTATATTCCAGACTTTTATTTTGTGCAAAATTATCCTAGTAAAAGTTATAAAAAAACACCTAAACAGGTGAAAAACACATGAGTTTTGGACTTTTTTTAAACCTTTTAATTTATCGGAAACGTTACTCTAAAAACATCACTAAAACCTGATTTATAGCAATTTAAATGCATTTAGTTAATCAGTTTTCAGTAGATAGGAGGCTGCGTTTTTTAGAAGTTGAAGATATGCGTATAAAAACGAAATGATTGCATCTCTTGAAGCAATCATTTCGTGTGTGACCTGTCTTGGTCAAAGCCTAATCGTTTTTAGGTTAAATATACAGTTTAGTTTAATATCGAATTTTTACAAAATTCAAACTTGATTCTTTAAAGCAAACTATTATTGAATATTGGGCAATTCAAGACCATAACCTTTTCTTTTATCCTCAGCTTTTAAAAACAGAGCCATGAAAATAGCAAGTAGTCCGGTGCTTGCAAAAATGATCATAGGTATAGTATAGTCATAAGTAGTTTTGGTAACTCCGTTAACTACAGTTTGATCAATGATGCAATATTTATCCAAAACCCATCCTATTAATAGCGGCATGCCCATTAGACCCCAGTTTTGAACCCAAAATATCAAAGCGTAAGCTGAACCAAGTTGTTTTTCAGGGATGATTTTCGGAACGGAAGGCCACATGGCGGAAGGTACTAAAGAAAATGTCACCCCAAGAAAGAGAATTAAAACTATAGCAATTATGTAATGGTCGATTGCAGGAATAGCAAAAAAGCTATGCACAACTAATAAAAAGATTGAACCTAAAAGCATTATGGTTGCACCTTTTCCTTTACGGTCATATAGATTACCAAAAAGAGGCGTCAGAATAATAGTTCCAAAAGGAAGTAGGGCAGGAATTGTTCCCGCAATTTTAGGATCTACGCCATACTTATTAACCATAAGGTCAGAAGCATAATATAAAAAGGGGAAAACGCCGCTATAAAATAAAACACATAATAGAGCAATTAACCAAAATCCTTTGTTCGTAATAATGAATAAAATGTCGGATACTTTGAAAGCGTCTTCCTCAGACACTTCATCTTTGACACCTTCAGATTTTTCCAATTTTTTATCCATCGAGGTGTACCATATAAAGGCCACAAAGCCTGCTACTAACAAGCCTAAACCAAGCATTACAGGTGCAGATATTGAAGGTATTTCGTTCATTCCAAAGGCAAGTGCTATCGGGGCAGAAGCAGAAAGCGCAAGAGCAGTGCCCAAGCGAGCTGTGGCCATTTCTAAGCCCATGGCTAAAGCCATTTCTTTTCCTTTAAACCATTTTACTATTATTTTTGATACTGTTATTCCGGCAACTTCTACACCAACTCCAAAAATACCGAAACCCAAAGCGCCAATCGCTATTTGAGTTTTAAACCCTAAAATCGTTCCTTCAAGTGGAATAATGTTAGAAACAGCAATATATTGAAGTGCTGTACCTAGGATCATTGTTAAACTTGCACCAATTCCGGTAAATCTAACGCCCATTTTGTCGAGGATTATTCCACCGAAAATGAGCATTAAGAAAAACACATTAAACCATCCATAAGCTGAATTCCAAACTCCAAAATCGGAACTGCTCCAACCCATAAATTCTTCTAAATAAGGTTTTAATGGTGAGATAACATAGTTTATATAATAACCTGTCATCATGGTAAAGGAAACTACAGCCAAAGCTGCCCATCTTGCTCCCTTTGAATCTCTCAAAGATTGTTGAATTGTTGTCATATTTTCTTGTTTAAATAAAAAATCTTAATCGAATATTTCCTGCGAATTACGTGAAAAAATTGATTCGTAATTGAAAAAATTTAACAGAAATCTAATTGTTAGATAATAAAACATCTAATACCAATCCTTAGTTTTATCTTAAAACAATCATTTTCACAGATAGTGTTTGATGATTCATTTTTATGACATAGAAATAGGATCCTGAAGAAAGGGTTGTGCCATCCACTTCGAGTTTATTTTCTCCGGCATTTAGCTTCACATCTCCTTCTTGAATTATTCGACCGGTAAGATCCGTAATCTGATAGGTAGCAATGCCTGAATATTCGGAAGCTAATGAAATCCACGACTTTTCGCTAAAAGGATTTGGCCAATTTTGAATCAAAGTCAATGCTGGACTCTGCTGATTCTCAATGCCAACCACGCCGGAAACATACTGACATTTCTTATCATTTTGACTGTAAGTATCATCAGTCAAAGTGGTTCTGGCACAGAAAGTTACAACTCCATATTTTGCAACATAAGGTACACTAAAAGTATGCAGAGCAATTCCATCAGGCGCTAAAACGCCAATCCAATTTTCGATGATAGGAGTTCCGCCATCAATGTCGTAGGATATCTGACAATCGGTGATGGTGTCGCTGCCGTAGTTTTTAAATTGCACCACAACCGGTACCGAGTCGCCAATTGCTTCTGTGTTTCCAGGGCTCACAATACCAAAAATACCTGCATCCCACGACATATCGACCTTTGCGCTGTCGTTGAATAAATAGGTATCATTGGACAAACTGGTCCAAGCCTCAAGGGTATAAGTTGCAGGCGCCACAAACGGACTGGTGAAAGTAAATGTGGAAGCTGAGCCCGGCATAAGTGTTCCCATCCAGTTTTGAGTAACTATAGTTCCCCCGTTTACGCGATAATTAACAGGAATTTGAGTTATTGGAGAAGTTCCGTTATTTTTCAATTCCACAGTCACTTGAACTGAACTTCCGGCAAAGGTGTAATTCGATGGATTGATGATTTTCGTTACTCCGGCATCAAATGGTATTGGGTCAGGCATTATGGCAAAGTCGTCAAACATCCAACCTTCATAATCGTTGTCGGTACTATTTGAGAAAAACCTAAATCGAAACTGAACAATCACATTGGTACCTAAATACGATAAATCATAAGTAGAGAGTTTCCATCCTGAGTCAGCTTGACACCATGCAGGAGTGCCGCCAATATCTTTATTATACCAATTTGTTGAAGCAGGATCGTTCACATATCCAAGAATGGTGTATGTGTATCCGCCATCTTCACTTATTTCAATCAATCCTCCATCGTTATATTGATCCGTTTCAACGCGATGCCATAGATAAAGCTTAGTATTAGCCATAGTGCTTATATAGAAAAATGGGGAATAAACATAATCGCCATTGGTACTTAAATAATTGCTTGAAAGATTAGTAATCCACGCATTTTGACCACTATGTGCTGAGTTAAATTGGGTTTTATTTGGATGTCCATGTATCCATTGATTGGATCCACCTGTGGAATAGAAATAGTTTTTTCCTTCAAAATCGTCCTCATAAGGCACTGTAAACATGGTGATTCCGGTGAATGACGTTTCGACAGTGTCGTTAGACATATTCATATCACCGGTAAGTTTTGTGAATGCCCTGATTTTTACTTCTCCGGCTAATGCATTATACTTATTGTTGAACTCGTAAAGCTGGCTTGAATACGGAGGAAGAACCCCAACCCAATTCTCGAGAACTGGTGAATTTGGTCCTGCAATATATCCTACCGTCATGTTTTTAATAGTGTCGAAGCCCATATTTTCGAGCTTAATTTGAATAGGAACTAAGGTTCCTTCGGAAGCGAAAATATCCACGGGTTTTTCAAATTTTGGCGACACGGAAGCGTCTTTTTGAACGGGATCAAAAATTGAAACATCGTCAATGGCTATATCTGCCTCATAACCAATCATTTTAATAGCTCTAAATCTCAATTTAATCACTTGCCCGGAATAGGCAGATAAATCCACAAAATCTTGATTCCAACTATCGTTGCTACTGTTGTGCTGTGGTCCTATTTTATGACCAATGCTATAAAACCATTGTCCATTGGAAAAAACATCCACTCGAAGCGAATGAATATTTGACCCGAACATGTGATACCAATATCGCAAAACGGGGTTATTCATTCCCGACAGGTCGATACAGGGTGTTACAAGATTTGCCGATCCGGCATAATATCCTTTTGCTTCGGCATAGCAATATTTTCCGTTGGAATTTCCTAAGCTATGGTCTGCCACCGGTCCGGTGCCGGAAGTATAAGTGCTGCCCTTGCCAACATACCAAACATAATCGACTGTTGGCGTATTCTGCGCCCATCCTTCCTTTAATTCTCCAGGGTCGAGGCTGCTTTGACTTACCGTAAATCCCTCAAAGTTTTGCTCGTAGGGATAAGATGCCACAGTTGCAAAAACATGGACGGTTTTTGCTTGCATCGAATCATTGGTTTGGTCACCATCCGAAGCCACAGAAGTCCATATTTTAAACGTATAATCTCCGGTATGGTTCATATCGAGATTGTTGGTTAAAACAATTTGAGTCGATGCTCCGGGCTGCAATAAACCTGTGTTTACTATTACATTGGGAATGTTTACAGGAATTGGCCCAGTAATATTACAATGAATAGTAACAGGTAATTGAGACATGTTGATTGGCAATGATCCATAGTTTTTAATAACTACAGTAACCGTTTCTGAATTAGTGTAACACTGACCGGAATCAGGTGCTACCATCGAAACCACACCCATATCCACCATCGGAACTCCATAAAACTGGCGACAAAGTTGGTTGTTGAATATATTGGTATCCGTATTTAAATTCGATTTAAAACATATTTCATTATGTCCGGGAGGGATTATAATAGTGTCAAAAACAATGGTGTCGATGGCAAATGGCGGTAAAACAATGGAATATATTTGTGAATCTAAAGGAGTTCCATTCATCCACATGGCAACTCCAAAGTTTTGAAGTGTATCCGTTCCAAAGTTTTTAACTAAAATCTTTGGAGTAACAACCGCAGCTTCAGCTTCGGATAGCGAAGGAGAAATCACCGATAAAACTCCAGCATCTATTGGTATTGGTGGTTGTTCGTCTGCTCCAATTGCCGGATTTGAAGGCGAACGTAAATCGCCGTCAATGTCGTCCGGAATAGTTGGAATAGCAACCCCTGCGCCACTAAGTAAGGAGTATGTCAAATGTAAATCCTGCGATGAAACAAATGCTGGTGCAATGTTCAACGAGTGCAAATCCTTGCCGCTTGAAGTTTTATAGGCTGCAAAATTTGTCTTATCCCCTGACCAATAAGCGAATTTTAGTCCGTTGGTGTAAAGTCCATTATAATCCGACTCCACAATCGCTGTGGGAGTGCTGACATAATAAGTATATCCTAAAGAATTGTTATAAAAAATATTGTTTTTCAACCTGATATTACTACCACTTGAGAGATAAAGAGCTCTTCCTGTTGGGGCTGAATCGGTTTCAACAATTAAGGAATTGTGGTAAATGTTCAGATTTTGGCAATTATAGATATAGAGTCCATAGGGGTAATAACTGGCTCCTGTAAGTGAAATAAAATTATTGGCAATCAAACCGGGATGTGTAGTGGTCGAGTTTCCATAATAAACTCTTAATCCATAGATAGTTGAAGTTCCCGTTGCAATTATCTTATTCTTTTCAATTCGATACGCTCCATCGGAATAATACGTGTATATCGGGTAAGAAGAAGACGATTGCACATCATTGATTATGGTGTTTTGACTTATAATAAAAGAATCCTGATAGTAGAGGTATAAACCATAATATCTAAATCCGTGTATATTATTATGGATAAACTGATTGCCTTTCGCTTTGGCCGCACTCGAACTACTTTGAAGATAAATGGTATAATAACCGTTTTCGATATCATTATTTATCAAACGAATAAAATCAGATTTTGAGGAAGTGCCATAAACTGCACTAAAATAGGAACTTAGAACATTAGGCAGTTTTAAAAGGCAGTTTTCGATAGTGATATAGCTTGCATTAGATTCGAGTAAAATCAAACGTCCATAGCTTGTACTTGTAGAAGAAATGGTAAGATTGCTAAAAGTAACGTGCTTAGTTCCCGATAAACGAATGATATGCGGATCCATGCTGTTGGCGGGTGCAAAAGTTAGAATGGTATTCAAGCTGTCGCCATTTACCGAAGTGAAGGTGACGGTATTAGTTTGAGAAGCGCCCGGGATGGTGTCGATGTTCAATTGCTCGTAATAAGTTCCCGGATTCACCAGAAAAACGATGGCGGAGTCGATGCCGCAATTTTCGATGGCATAAATAGCTTGGTCGAAATCAGGGAAATCGGCTGTAGCTCCTCCAATGGTGAAAAGTCCTCGAAGCGGTGCGTTACAGGCAATTACGGCTGTTTGTGCTGTGTCGTTAAAATTAAAACCATCTAAGCTGTCATTGGGTTGGGTGGTCCAAATTTTAATATTCGAGGGGCCGCTGATAAAATTATAATTTCCAATGCTTACGGAGTCAGCAGAATTTCCAGGAAACAGATTTCCTGTCCAAACAAATGGTGTTATACTTTGGCCATTTACCAAACCATTTACCGTAACTTTTGTTAGGTTATCTGAACCGAAATTTCCAATAGTAACTTTAATTGGCTGCAAGCCGGTAGAAGCCGGAGAGGAAGGTTGGTCGATAGAAACAATACCTGCGTCATTTGCCGGTGGCTCCCAAATTTTTACATCATCAATAGCAATATCGCTATAGATAGAATAGCCCTTCACGGCGCGAAAACGGATTCGGGTTGATGCGCTACGATATGCAGAAAGGTTTATAGATGCTTTAATCCATTGGTTTCCTTGGTCTCCTGAAATAGGAGTAATGATATCGGTTTGCCACGAATTACCATACCAAATATCCACATGCAGTTCGCCCTGAGAAGAGCCCCAAACATGGTAGTAAAATTCCAAAACAGGAACATTGAGAACATTCAAATTTAAGCAAGGAGTCATCAGAATAGCTGTATTTCCAGTAGAGCCATAGGAGGACTCGGTATAGAGGTAATTACCTGATCCTGTGGTATGATCCAAGGTTGGGCCCGTCAATCCTGTGGGTGTTGATCCCGCTAAAACCAACCAAGTGAAAACGGAACCTGTTGAGGGACTGCGATCCCATCCTGTGGCAAATGTGCCCGGATAGGAAGGAGTGCCGTTTCCTGCAACAAAATTCTGGTCGAACGTTTCAAAAAACGGATAGATGGTAATTGGATTGGTACATCCGGGATACGGTTGAGAAGGATAGATGATAAAAGTTTGGCATGCTGCTGATGGCGCTGTAGCGCTGTTTTGAGCCAAACTACTGTCGATTGCCAAAACGTAATAGCAAATGGTGTCGCCAAGTGCAAATGGAACTAACATATCAATAAGACCGCTATAAGTTGAGCCTGAATTGTTTATCATCACGGCTGTATCCGGTTGAGAATTATTGACCTGATAAATCAAAAGAGCTTGTGAAATGCCGGATGCATCCGAAATAGAAGCTGAAACAGGGAATGGTCCAAGACTAAAAACCGAGTCGGTAGGATAGGGTGAAAGAAGTGAAACTGAAGGAGGAGTCAGTTCATCAACCGCTGCCTGAATTTGAATATTATCAAGCAACCAGCCGTAGTTACCAACTGCCCCTGAATTGTTTCCATCGACTAAAAGAAACCGAATTTTTACTTGAGCAGCATTTGCCACAATGGAAGAAATATCGAACTTTTCATGCTTCCACCACTGATTAGTTGGAATTGCGTTATTTAGAGCCGGTTGCCACAATGAATAGGAACTGGCATTAAATCTATTTCCAATAGGTCCAAATAAACCTGAACCCATGTAGGAAGTGCCGGAAATCGTGGTCCACGTTTGACCGTTGTCAACAGAAGCTTGAATATAGGCTGCATCAAATATTTCCACCTTACAAATCTGATCAAACTCTAAAATGACAAATTGTTTTCCTATAGTCGAAAAACTTGTGGTTGTAAGGATTACTGAATCGCCAATCACTACTGCGGCAGAATCACAAAACATTCCACCTGCAGCCAATTGTTGTGATAAAGCCCAACCACTTGTAGGATTAGAAATCATACTGTCGGCTCCTGATGGCATTTCAAAATTTTCGTGAAAAGCGATGCTTTGGGCATTTAGACAACTGACTGATATTGAAAATAATACAATAAGAAAAGAGAGTAGAGTTTTCATGCGTTGTGTATTATTGATTACGTTAATGTTTGAGGTTTTAAAAGTAAATGTTTTTTCAAATCAAACCATAAAAAATAACTTAAAGTTAAAAATAAGCAATTGATTGAAAAAAATCTTCCGCATCATAAGATCTTAACACACAAAACAGAGATGATAAAACTCATAATTCGCTAAGTCAAGAAGTTAGTTTGCACCTCTTCAAGCCAAAAAACTGTACTTTTGCCGCCTGAATATTTTAAAGACTTTGAATGATTGATAAGAAATATATTACAGGAATACAGCAAATCGGCGTAGGTGTTGAAGATGTTGATAAAGCCTTCAAGTGGTATAACCAAAATTTCGGAATGGATGTGGTCGCTTTTCGAGAAAAGGCGGTAGCTCAACTTATGCTTCCTTATACCGGAGGCGAAAAGCGGGAGCGCTATGCGATGCTTGCCTTGAACATGCAGGGTGGTGGCGGTTTTGAGATTTGGCAGCACACCGGTAAAAAGCCTCAACCCTGGTCTAATGCTCCTAAGTTAGGTGATCTTGGGATATTCATCGTTAAAATGAAGACCTCTCAAATTGATTTAGCATACAGCGATTTTCAGAAGAAAAATCTTAACCTTATAAGCGAAATTCTCATTTCTCCTTCCGGCCAAAAACATTTTTTTGTGCAGGATCCTTATGGAAATATCTTCCAATTTATTGATCAACGGGAAGTTTTTTACAAAACAGAAACTTATAACGGGGGGGTTGCAGGAGCCATAATCGGTGTTTCGGATATGCAAAAAGCACTTACGATTTATCAAGACATTTTGGAGTACGACCAAATTGTTTATGATGAAACTGCTGTTTTTGCCGACCTTACTCCCTTAAAAGGTTCGGAGCACAAAGTGCGCAGAGTGCTTTTGAAACATTCACAACCACGTACCGGAAGTTTTGCGCCGATGTTAGGACCTACAAGCATCGAATTAGTTCAACTAATCGACACAACGGGAACTCCAATCTTTGGAGGTCGCATGTGGGGCGATCCCGGTTTCATTCATCTTTGTTTTGATGTAATTGGCATCGACCCGCTTCGTAAAGAAGTGAAGTCCAAAGGTTTTCCTTTTACGGTTGATAGTGCTGAAAGTTTTGATATGGGTGAAGCCGCCGGGCATTTTGCATATATTTCTGACCCCGACAACACCCCTATTGAGTTTGTTGAAACCCATCGCTTGCCAATTATCAAAAAGATTGGATGGAATATGAATCTCAAAGGTCGTAGCCCAAAAAAATCGCTTCCAATTTGGATGATTAAGACACTACGATGGAAAAGGGAAAAAGTATAGGTAAAGCTATGGAATTTCCGGAGTGCATTTCTCAATATGCATCTCGAATGCTTCTGCAAACAGAAGATAATTTTTAATAGCCTCCATATCAATAGTTTGAAGGAAAAGCACTTCCTCCACCTTGCGAAGTTGAGTTTTATAGGATAACACTATTTCCTCATCAGCATATTCTCCTCTTAAAATCAGAAAATAATCCAATTGCTTGAAATCACTAATCAACACACCATTATCCGTTTTATTAGAAAGTAAATAGATATTCAATTCATTTTCAGCATCATAATAATGGTATAGGCTATAAGTTCCCAAAAATCGACCTGCATTTACCGTAAGGCTTTCGAGTCGGACAAACTTTATATTTAGTTGCTTATTAATGCGAAAAATGAGTTTATAATCGGCCAACTGACAACTGATGCCAAGGGTTTGCATTTGCTGAGGAGCCTCATAATCAAGCGTTAATTTCTTCATAAAATAATACAAAAGATGGAATTTTTCAAAAAGAAAGACTTCCATTTCGACAAACAAAATTAGTTTTTATGCTTTACCCTATCGTAAAAATTTAGTGTCAATCTCTAATAATCGTACATTAGAAAAAATATCCATTTATAACAAATATGACATTTATTGGAAAAACTATTACTTTAAATTTGCCATCAGACTTTTTCTTAATATCGATTCGACTATTTGTTTTTTCAGACATTCTCAAATTATACTCATATTATTCACCTTAAAACCAATGTATTATGACAACTGTAAACATTTATCTATCATTCAATGGCAATTGCCTTGAGGCTTTTAATTTTTATAAATCCGTACTCGGTGGCGAATTTTCGTATGTCGGAACCTTTGGCGAAATGCCTCCACAAGAAGGAATGCCTCCTCTGCCGGAATCTGAAAAAAGCAAAATTATGCACATTAGTCTGCCCATAAGTTCAGAAACTATTTTGATGGGAAGCGACGTGTTGGAATTTATGGGGCCGGAAATTATACAAGGAAACAATTTTTCCATCAACATTTCTCCCGATTCCAAAGAAGAAGCCGACCGACTTTTTGCCGGACTTTCGGAGGGAGGAACGATTGTGATGCCATTAGAATTTGCGTTCTGGGGAGCTTACTACGGTATGTTTACCGATAAATTTGGTATCAACTGGATGATAAACATGGAGTTAAACTAAATTTTTCATTCCTTTCAATTTCTATTTCAACTAAAACCTAATTGTCCTTGATATTATCATCCCCTTAAAACTGTTGATTTTTCGACGGATGAAAATATCAAGGATGTTTTTAAAACAAAAAAAATTATCTTTGCCGCCTAACTAAACAGAATTTAATATGGTACTTATTGGTATGTTAGGTCCTTGGCAAATTGTCATTATCTTAGTTTTGGTTGTTCTCCTTTTTGGTGGACGCAAAATCCCTGAACTTATGAAAGGTTTAGGTAAGGGAATCAGCGAGTTTAAAAAGGGTGCAAAAGAGGGCGAAGAAGAAAACGATCAGAAAAAGATTGATAAATAATACTCTATTTTCTTTTTAACAAAGGATTTTTAATTTTTTAGGACAATTTTTATTAAGTCTGTACGGTTATATTTTACTTTTGGGCATTATTAATTATCGAAGTTAAACCTTAAACAAACTGTATTATTTTGGGTTATAAAGGCGTATTTATTACACATTTTGTTTTTTTACTATCCTTTTTTATAGGATTTTCAATTTTATCAACACCCCTCTTCTCAAATACTAATCATCCAGATTCAACCATAATTTATTACCCACAAACCCAAACGGATATTTACGACAGTCTATTATTTGATTTTCTAAAGGAAAAAAATGCACTTAATACTGAATATACCAATCCTTATGGTTACGAATTCGATTCGGTGCCTATTTTTTCCGATTCTATACTGCGCTACCGTATTGAAGAATTGAACGCCCTTTCCCCTTTTCATTTTATTTATAATGAGGAAGTTCGCAATTTTATCTATTATTTTTCCTCAAAAAAGCGTGGTTTTATTTCTCGGGCTATGGCACGGGCAGAATTTTATTTTCCCCTCTTTGAAGAGAAGTTGGATAAATATCAGTTGCCCTTGGAGTTGAAGTATTTAGCAATTGTTGAATCGGCTCTCAATCCTAATGCGAAATCAAGAGCTGGTGCGGTTGGCTTGTGGCAGTTTATGCCGGGAACAGGCAAAATGTATGGACTTGCGTACAACTCTCAATTAGACTTGCGCCGCGAAATGTACTCATCGACTGAAGCCGCCTGTCGCCATTTTGTGGATTTGTTCGAAATATATCACGACTGGAATTTGGTTTTAGCTGCCTATAATGCAGGTCCGGGAAATGTGAATCGCGCCATAAAAAAATCGAACAATGCAACCGGATATTGGGAAATATATGAGTTCCTGCCTAAAGAAACTCGTGGCTATGTGCCTGCATTTATTGCTGTAAATTATCTGATGAATTATTCGATGCACCACAATATTTTTGCTGCCTCCAACGATTTGGAGTTTGAACTTCAACAAATTGATACATTAGGGCTAACAGAAAAGATTACATTTAAGCGGCTTGCAGAAATTACCTCTGTGAGCTTGGCCACCATCGAATATTTGAATCCTCAATATCCGAAAAAAATAATACCAGCGAAGACTTGGCAACCTATGACTCTAACTTTACCACGTGAAGGCATCAATCGGTTTATCGACCACCAAAGAAATATTGAACTTTTAGAAGCAAACGCAGCGAACCAACAAAGCCAAAACGATCAATAGCTACCTTACCTCCGATCCCTCATCCACTTTTTCTTCAGGAGCAACAAAAGTGAGCTTTCCCTTAGAGTCGGCAGCCATCAAAATCATCCCTTGAGACTCGATGCCACGCAATGGCCGTGGAGCAAGGTTAACCAAGATAACCACCTGACGACCAACAATTTCCTCTGGTTTATAGTATTCTGCAATTCCTGAAACTACAGTACGTTTATCTATTCCGGTGTCGATTTTCAGCTTGAGAAGTTTCTTTGTTTTTGGAACCAATTCCGCTTCCAAAATCGTTCCCACTCGCAGATCCATCTTGCTAAAATCGTCAAAACTAATGGTTTCTTTTTGAGGCTCAACCGTTTTTGTTTGTTGTTCGTTAGACAATTTCGTTTGAGCTAATTTGTCAATTTGAGCTTGAACGGCAGAATCTTCGATTTGTTCAAAAAGAAGAGACGCTTCATTGAGTTGTTGACCTGCTTTTAAAATATCCGTATCTCCCGAAAAACGCCATTCCGTTTCGGTTAATCCTACCATTTTGCGAAGCCGTTCCATACTGAAAGGGAGAAAAGGATTGCCTACAATAGTCAGATTGCCAACTATTTGCAAGGCTATATTAAGAATAGTTTCCACTCGAGAAATATCGGTTTTCACCACTTTCCAAGGTTCGGTGTCGGCAAGATATTTATTTCCAAGACGTGCCAAATTCATAGTTTCCTTTAAGGCCTCCCTGAAGTGGAAAGTTTCTAACTGGCTGGCAATTCTTTCCGGAAAATCCTTTAACTCATCGAGGACTTTTTGGTCGTATTCGGTAAGTTGATTTCGGGGTGGCACTTTTCCGGAGAAATATTTGGAAGTGAGCACTAAAGCGCGGTTGACAAAATTGCCAAGCACCGCAACTAACTCACTATTATTCCTTTGCTGAAAATCTTTCCAAGTGAAATCGTTATCCTTTGTTTCGGGAGCGTTTGCAGTGAGCACATATCGAAGCACGTCTTGTTTTTCGGGAAAATCAATCAAATACTCATGCAGCCAAACTGCCCAGTTGCGAGAGGTAGATATTTTATCGCCTTCCAAATTGAGAAATTCGTTGGCAGGCACATTTTCCGGAACGATATAAGACCCTTCGGCCTTAAGCATTGCCGGAAAAATAATGCAGTGAAATACGATATTATCCTTGCCAATAAAATGAATCAAACGGGTTTTCTCGTCTTTCCAATATTTTTCCCAATCGGGAGTGAGTTCCTTAGTAGCTGATATATAGCCTATTGGCGCATCGAACCAAACATAGAGTACTTTTCCAACAGCATCGGCCACAGGCACTTTAACACCCCAATCCAAGTCACGAGTAACGGCTCGGGGTTGTAAACCACTGTCTAACCAAGACTTCACTTGTCCGTAAACATTTGTTTTCCAGTCTTTTTTATGCCCTACCAAAATCCATTCTTCCAACCATTTTTGATAGTCTTCCAAAGGTAAAAACCAGTGTTTGGTTTCTTTCATCTCAGGCGGATTACCGCTTAAGGCCGATTTTGGGTTGATTAAATCGGTTGCGCTCAAAGTGCTGCCACAGCTTTCGCATTGGTCGCCATAAGCTTTTTCAAAACCGCATCTCGGACAAGTGCCGGTGATATATCGATCGGCCAAAAACATATTAGCCTCAGCATCAAAATACTGGGATGACGATTTTTCGATGAATTTGCCATCATGAAGCAATTTTGCAAAAAAGTCGGAGGCCGTTTGGTGATGAAGTGGACTTGAAGTTCGAGAATAAACGTCGAAACTAATGCCAAAATCCTCGAAAGATTTTTTAATCATAAGGTGGTATTTATCCACAATTGCCTGAGGAGTAACGCCTTCGTTACGTGCTTTAATTGTAATCGGAACGCCGTGCTCGTCGGATCCTCCGATGAAAACCACGTCTCTTTTTTGAGCCCGCAGATAACGAACATAGATGTCGGCAGGAACATAAACTCCGGCTAAATGACCAATATGCACAGGACCGTTGGCATAAGGCAAAGCAGTTGTAACGGTATATCTTTCAAATTTTGTTTCACTCATAAAGGAATATTTCAGATAATTCGAGGCGCAAAAGTAGTAAAACTAATGGTTTTTCCATTTAGTAATATTTAGCTCTCGCCGAGGGATGCAGGATGGATAGAATGGATTGAGCTGGTAAAAAAATTATTTTACCCTTAATTTTTCTCCGATTTGTAGAATTTTTGTTTCTTTGATTCCATTCAAATAGCACAATTTATTGACTGAAGTGCCGTAGCGGCGTGCAATAGCAGATAAGGTTTCTCCTGCCTTAACATAATGGTAACTGGCATTTTTGTCGGATTGTATTCGATGGAGATATTCAAAGTTCTTTTTTGTAAGCCACACGGTATCAGCAATCAGAGACTGGGTTTTGTAGTCAATTAAGGTTTCGGAGTTGAGGGCTGCACCAAGAAAACGTATCTCGAAATGCAAATGACTTCCGGTGCTGCGTCCGGTGCTACCGCCCAAACCAATCAAATCGCCGGCTTTAACCTGCTGATTTGAATCTACCTGAATAGAAGAAAGGTGAGCATAAATGGTTTCCAGGCCGTTAAAATGTCTGACGATTACCACTTTTCCTAAGGTACCATGATAAACCGTCAAGCGAACCATCCCGTCAAAAGCGCAATAAACCGGATCGCCCGTATTTAGGTCAATATCAGTACCATAGTGAAATCTGTGCCGTCGATAGCCAAAACCGGAAGTGATATTGCCCGAGTTTGGATGTACATATTTTTCGCTTTTTAATGGATTTATCAAAACCAACATCACGGAATCGGTGCGATTTACAGAATCACCGGCTTTATATTCAATCTCGCTTGTGCTCCAATAATTATAATAATCATCGGCAGGATACAATTTCTTAGTCAACGAATCAAGAAGGTCGTAGAAATTATTTACCAAATCCAAACTATCATTTTTACTTTCGTAGTGCAACGTGTCCTTCTTTGTTTTGGATTGAGCCCAAGACAAATTGGAGGAAATGATAAAAACCAAAATTAGGAGTATATTTTTCAAAACACTATCAAATTTTATCGAAATATTATGAAGCCTGCAAAAATAGAGAAATAATGATGTAACAAACTTTGATTTTTAACGTAAGTTTAACGTTTTTAATTTTCTATGTAACTATTTGAAAAAATAGTTTAGTTTTACGCGTTGTTTTCAGACTGATAGAATCGTTCTAATGAAGATAAATTTAAGTTATAATAGAGCAGTTTCCATACTGCTAATCGTTGGGATAATTGGCTCACTTGCATTAACTTCCTGCAGGAAGACTCGATATAAGCGCATGGTGAAGAAGCGTCGTGCAGGTACGATGAAAAAGACACGTCATAAAGGCACCTATCAGAAAAAACTCCGCAAAACAACCCTTTCCGTTGAGTCCCCCTACTACATCAAACGCAAGAAAAACTACCGAAGGAGACCTTGGTACGATTAGACCCTTTATTAGATTCTGTTATTATTTAGTGCTTGTATTATTTGTGTTGCCTCCCACAGTTTATTATCCAATTTCTCTTACCTTTGCGCCCTTATTGCACTGAATGATGTTATGAGAAGAAAATTTATTACCAATCTTATCTTTCTTCTTTTTCTCAATTTCCTCATAAAGCCGTTTTGGGTTTTTGGAATTGACCGAACCGTGCAGAATGTGGTCGGTCCGGCAGAATATGGTTTCTATTTCGCCATTTTCAATTTTGCCTTCATTCTTCAGATTATTCTTGACATGGGCATTACCAATTTCAACAATCGAAACATTGCCCGTAACAATCAGTTGCTCTCCAAGCATTTTTCCGGTATTGTGCTGCTGCGCCTCACTTTTGCAGTCATTTATCTGGCGATTATAATTGTGTTAGGTTATCTAATCGGCTATGATTCAAGACAAATGTGGCTTCTTTTTATCATCGGAATCAACCAGTTTCTTCTGACCTTTATATTATATCTGCGCTCTAATATTTCTGCATTACTTCTTTTTCGCACCGACAGCATAATTTCTGTCCTTGATAAACTGTTTATGATATTGATTTGTAGCGTTTTGCTTTGGGGTCAAATTCCATATTTCCATTTTACTATCGAGTGGTTTGTTTATGCTCAAACTATTAGTTATGTGATAACGGCGCTTATTGCATTTGCTGTCGTTGTAGGAAAAACAAATTATCTACGGTTTCATTGGAATCTGAGCTTTTTTAGACTCATTTTGAAAAAAAGCTTTCCTTATGCCCTATTGATACTACTGATGGGAATGTATTCTCGAATCGACTCTTTCCTAATCGAACGACTTTTGCCTGATGGCGATATTCAGGCAGGCATTTATGCTTCAGCTTTTCGCTTGTTAGATGTTGCCAATAATATGTCGGGTGTGCTCATTGCTGGATTGCTCCTACCCATTTTTGCTCGAATGATAAAGCAGAAAAAACAATTGAGCCAAATGGTAAAACTACCACTTACGTTATTGATTATCATATCAGCCACTGTAGCCTCAATAACTGTGTTTTACAGTTTAGAAATCACCACACTCTTATATCATCAACATATCGATGAAACAACAATAGAATATGCCAACAGGATGAACACAACTTCATTAGTTATTGAAATACTCATGATAGTTTATATTGCTACTTCCTCCACCTATATATTCGGAACCTTGCTTACCGCTAACGGCTCACTCAAAACACTCAATCTGGTCGCTTTTGGAGGAGTAATTCTTTCATGGTCGCTTAACTTTTTGCTTATACCAAACTATGCCTCCGTTGGCTCAGCATTTGCCGGTTTAGCCGCGCAGTGGGGCACTGCTATCATTCAGGCTTACTTGGCCATTAAAATTTTAAAATTGAAATTTGAAATCGGCTTTTTGATAAAAATATCTGCTTTCACGACCTTAACTTTTATAATCAGTTATATTACTTATAATCTAATTCCAAATCCGTTTATAGGAATTTGTGTATCTATCCTTTTAATCGTGAGTTTAGCTTTTCTTTTAAAACTACTTAATATTAAAGCATTGATAGATATACTCAGGAATGATGAGTGATTGATTTTTAGAGTATTGCTTTGTTGTTGTAACAAATGTTTATGGATAGCGTCATACGACCGTAACTTACGGAACAAGTTATTTCTAAACGTAAATCGAGCATATTCGTGTAAGTAAGAATGAAGGCTGATATGCACAGCTCATTCCATTGTATAATTAAATTTTATAAGAAATGAATACCTTAAAATCTACACTCCTGGCAATAGCTTTGTTCATAGCCGGTTTTCTAAACGCGCAGCATGAAGAAGTGATCGTTCTTGATAAAGGAAACTATACAGGGGTTCGAGTCAATGCAGGATTAAATATAAATCTTGTACAATCAGACTCAAACAAAGTAACTGTTTCACCAAAGGATTTCAAAATTGAAAAACTTAAGCTTATTTTAGAAAATGACGTCTTGAATATCGAATCCAGAGGTGTCGGTGATGAAGTACAAATCTATGTTTATTCCCCTCGATTCGATATGATTGAAGCTAACGGAGCTTCAAATGTGAGTACCGATGGCATAATTAAAGGCTATAAGTTGTTGATTAAAAACAGCGGAGCAAGTGATGTGAAAGGAGAATTCGATTATCGAATTATGGAAATTGAATCCTCCGGTGCATCTGATGTAAAATTAGAAGGAATTGTGGACACGTTTTACATAAATATAAGTGGAGCGGGAGATGTGAAAGCTTTTCCTGTGAAGAATTTAGTTGCATACGTCGATGCCAGTGGAGCTTCCGATGTTCAGCTCAATACCGACTCTTTACTGGTTGCAAATCTTAGTGGAACAAGTTCGGTAAAATTCCAAAAAGAGCCTGCACACAAAGAAATTAACTCTTCCGGTTTCAGCGAAACGGAAGTGCCAAAATCGGTTTGGGTAGAAGCCAACGAAACCGATATTACTGTGGAAGAAAATGAAGATACCACTAAAATAACATTAAATGGAAACCAAATTATTGTAATTGAGAAAGATGGTGAGACTAAAGTATTGAAAAAGAAGATTGAGCCAACAAAGTCAAAGAAAAGGTCGAAATTTCGTGGCAATTGGACCGGAGTTGAATTAGGAATAAATGGTTATGTTACGCCGGATTACGAAATCAATATGCCCTCTGAATATGCGTATTTAGATTTAAACTATCCCAAATCCATTAATTTTAATATCAACTTCTTCCAACAATCGGTGCCGATAATCAAAAACAAATTTGGCTTAGTCACCGGAATGGGTGTGCAGTGGTACAATTACCGTTTTAGCAATGTCTCCACCATTTTAACTTCAGATTCAGGAAAAATTGGAGGTTATTATAATCAGACCGTTGGCCGTTCTTATGTGAAGTCTAAACTGACATCAACCTATTTAGTTGTGCCGCTTCTTCTTGAATTTCAAACCAATAAGAACCATGAAACAAATAGTTTTCATTTGTCAGCAGGCGTAATTGGAGGCGTTCGATTAGCTACTCACACCAAACAAGTTTACAGTTTTGATGGTTCGGGAAAAAATAAACCCAAAATTTGGGACGAGTTTCACATGCACCCATTTCGCTTAGACGCAACTATGCGAATTGGTTGGGGACCGATAAACCTTTATGCAAACTATGGTATTACCACCATGTTTAGAAAAGATCGTGGCCCGGAGCTTTATCCTTTTTCCATTGGTTTCATTTTCCCAATGGGCTAATCTGCAATAAATCAGGGTAATAAAAAAACCGACAACTTATGCTGTCGGTTTTTTTGTGCCTTTTGAATTAAACTATTTAGTTTATTTTCAAGGATAAACCTACCTGCCATTCAAAAGCAGCCATGGATTTATTCATTTTTAAATTTGAAATATTCTGTTCCGTTCCATTGACCACATACTTATTTAAATCATAGTTTGAAACCGCCAGCCCTAATTGGGAATGAAAACCTATAATTTTCAACAAATACCAATTGAAACCCGCATGAACATCAAAAATTGGAGAGGTTAGCTTATACTCATGAGAATTTGAGCCAACTTCATCAGTCATTTTTAAATTGGATAAACCAACTCCCATACCTCCATAAATATTGAATTTGTCCCAGTTAATAACATAAATACGCGCTTCCAAACCAAGATTTGTAATATAATTTCTCTCGTTCGTTAAGGTGGAATCATCGGTATAGATACCATAACTACCTACGACACCTAAAGACAAAAATTTAAACACGTTATAGTGAGCACGCAAAACCGTTTGACTTGAAATCCCATTATCTTTCAAATCAATCACATTAATGCCGGATGAAGACAAGTTTGTTTGGGATCCCACAAAACCTAATTTCCAAGCTCCTTGAAACGACAAAGTTCCTGCCTTGTGAGATTGGGAAAATGAAATGATGCTAATCATGCTGAATAGAAAAAGGAATGTAATTTTTCTCATTAAATGCTTGTTTTAAGATTACTATGCTACAGTTGCAAAAATAATCCTATTTTTGATATTACACTAAAATGTTATAAAATAATATCTTAGGGTAAAAGTACGACTTCTGTATTTCGATTATATCCGCAGAAAACTCCAAGACCATCGTTGATATTGGAATAAATAATTACCGGCTCTGCAAAAGGATTATCGCCTTGAAATGAATACACGGATTTATGATAGTTATAATAGTGTTCATCAGTAGCCAAAACCGAAAAGATAACAGAATCCATGGAATTATAATTATACCAATTAGAATACTCCAAAATTTTGAAACCCCCTCCGGAGATTTTATGAATCCCACCATAATTATTTTCCTCATATAATTGTCTTTCCTCAATAAAATTACCCTGTTTCTCATAAATTAATGCCGAAATGTGAAAATAATTTTCAGGATTCTGACTTAAATT